>NZ_VMLM01000011.1:0-26345 GCF_013276695.1 Streptococcus sp. 4155 | reverse complement strand
TAGGAGTTGTTCAATTTTTGTGTTTCTTCGTTTGTAAGTTTCATAACTACTATTATAAGATGTTTTTTGATTTTAGTCCAGTATAAAACATTCCTTTAATCCAATATAAGAATACTTTATTCCATTAATCTCTACCTGATATTATAGATAGAACCAAACTCTTATACTTAAAGGGACAAATAACGTTCCAACCATAATAAACCTCCTTTCTTTTTGAGAGCGTTTTCTTTATAGGCTTAGTATAACAAAAACATGAAAAAAACAACATGACTTAGAAGTCAGGTTGTTGGGAAATCTATTTGTTTTTCTTCTAAGATTCTCTGAACTAATATCTGATCATCTAGCAATTCTGCTAGAGAAATTGCCTTTTCATAGAAACTTTCTGCCTCTAAAATATTCTTGTCTACAAATAAAGCATATTTTGCCTTTAGCAAAAATAGATGAGGTCGGTAAAAAACATGTCTTGTTTTAGCAATAATTTTCTCAAATGTTTGAATATATATCAGACTATCTTCTGTCTGAATTTGGATAAATAGGCTCAGAAGAACTTTTTCCATCTGAGCTAGGCTAGCCTTATCTTCATATTCTGAACATAGCAATACTTTTTGAGCTAACTCCTCAAAATGTTCTTTATCTTCTAATCCCATAGCACAACAAAAGAAATACAATTCAATAATCAACAAATCATTTACAGAAAAATATTTCTTTTTTAATAACTGCTGGAAATATTCTTCCACTAACCCTAAACCGTAGGTCACATCTGAACTACCATAAATATCAAAACGAGCTTGTGTCACATCCACAATTAACTGCTCTTCCTCAGGCAAATTCTCATAATAGTTTTCATATATTTCCTCAAGTATAGCTTCTTTTCGTTCGATTCTTCCCTTATCAGCATAGGTTTGAGAATGAATCAGCTCATCTTTGAGTTTTAGGAATCCTTTTGGAATCTCTATAACCTTAACATCCACAATATTCTGTAATGATACTCCAAGTTTATCCGCAATCAATAATAATTTAGGAAGTGTTGCTAAAGCTTGCCCATTTTCAATACGTGCTAGCTGACGAATCGTCAACTCTGATTCATCACCACAAATATCTATCTGAGTTTTTCCACAAGATCGCCTAATAGTTTTGATTTTATAACCAATTTCACGTTTCAACTCATCCATAGTAATACTCCTTAAGTTGATTACAAAGATTTCTTTTTCTTCCTAATTCTTTTGTCAATCATGTACAAAACGATAATCAAAAACAGCGGTGGTACAATATAACTCTTTTCACTCATTCTCAGCTGAAATCCCAGAGTTGCTAGTATCTTAAAGATGAAAATATTCATCAAAAATAGAAAAACAAATACTAAAAAATATCTTAAAACCTTCTTCATTTCTTTTCTTCAACTCTCCTAATTTCTATACCTATTTTATCAAATTTTATCAAAAAATACATGTAAAACTCCAAATAAACAGCTCAAATACACTTTTTTGGCAAAAAATAGGCAGAACAAACGTCCTACCTACTAAAAATATGCTATTGAAAGGAAAATGATTTTTTTCTGATACCCTAGGCAAGCTTGGGACAAATAAATCATTGATAGTAACCTTTACGACATCCTATTTAAAGTTACTTCAATTTTTAATGTCTCTGCTATTTCTAAGCCACCTCTGGTATGATCTATTCATAGTCAGAATAGATAACACAGTTCTAAATTACGATTCATAGTTACTCCTTTTTTTGATTCGTTACTATAAGACACCTATTCCCTATAGAACGTCTACTACCTCAAATTTATCCATTCTTTTTTTCTTTACTTCTGTATAAAAGAATGAAGACCATCATAAATAATGCAATCGTTGGTATATTGAAACTATCAAACCAAGTAGGTAAAGATACTTTATTTATGTCAGCTACTAATCTAATGATTATATAGGACATCGAACTAAGTAATACCATGATTTCAGGCCAAACTTTCAGTATTGATTTAACAAATTTCATATTAAACTCCAATGTGATGCATCCTTAGATCCTAGCCTAGCTATTTTCAGCGCAGACTAACATGTCATTCTTAACTGTTTACTCTACTCGCTTTTTATTGACCTTATATCCTAGATAAAAGAGCCCAAATAAAACGGGGTAAATTTCTGGATAAAATAAGGTATTGATCGGATTTTTTAACATCAAATACGTTGCGATGTAGATTATGAGCGATACGGTAAAATATCCCTCAGCGAATCCTAATAAAAATGTTTTCATAAGAAACTCCTATTTGCCTGACAAGAATGGCGGAAAAACGCTACCATTCATATACATAAAATCCTTTTGATTCATGTTCTTCATTTATAGTTTTGATTATTTTTTGACAAATCTTTGCGAAAAATACCAAAATATGCTGCGAAAAGCAAACCAACCAAAGTCCATTGCCAATTAAAGGATACTAACGAACCTGTACGAATCACATGAAGCGCGACATTAAGAGTTATTCCCAACAAAGGACATATCGTGGCTAGTTTAGGTAACAATGTATTGAGATTAAGGTTGCGACTGTTCATTATCTAACGCCCACGACGAGCAAAATCTGAGCAAAATCTGAACCAAATTTGTAACCAGCATTAAAAATTTGTACAGCAGCATTCAGTACTCCTGCAATCCCAACTGCTTCCGCAAGACCAAAACCACCTTTTGTTCCCACTAATTCATCGTCAGATAATTGATAAAATTGTTCTAAGTTCATATTCGTCATTACTCCTTTGTATTATATTTTATTGCTATGTAAATGATTAAAATGAGTATTGGATAAGTAAATACTTCTGAAATATCCATAAAATTTATACTATACTGTCCAGATAATATTTTATAATCAATTAAAATTTGAACGATAGTAAAAATAATACGTAGCGATAACAATACCCCTAATAATATCACTTCTTTTTTTAAAAACATAGAAATGCCTCTCTGACTACAATCAGATTATGGTCTATTCGCATAATACCCCAAAGCTGCTCCTCCAGCAAAAAGCGCTGCTGCTCCACCTGCTACTGCTGCACCTATCTTCCAGATAGACACTCCGGCGATTACAAGAGGCAATGCTCCCCCATCCACATCCATCAACTCTTCTTCTGTAAGAGCTACAAAGTTCTGTTCCATTTTGTCAAAATTTGTCATCTTTTTTCTCCTCTTGTTCTATTTTTTCTAAATCTTATCTTCTAAAAAATGGGGTTCCAATAAATATACCGCGTAACAATAGACCTGTAATTAGACCCCGTTGATAACTTTCCTTGCTACCACCCACCAGCAAAGCTAAGTCGCTCTCCTTTAATACTTCAATAGTATACTTATCATTCATTTCATTCATCTCTTATCCTCCTAAAAACCAAAACCTCTACGAAATCCAATGTACCAATCTGCAAGGGTCTTCACCCAACTTTCTCCACCTTGAATATCGGTCAATTCTTCCGAAGTTAGCTCAACAAATCCGTAATAATGTTCTTTCATTATTTTATTCCTTTCTTTTTCTTCTCACTTATCTATTCGAAAAAAATTTCAAAAATGTACAACTAAATTAAATTTTATTTAAAAAATAATTTAATGAACCATGAATAGAAAATTGGCAGATACATAAAGCAAACTCCTTTCTTTTTCCTCTTACTTATCTATTCGAAAAGGAAGTCAAAAAAATAAGAATATCAGAAAATTTTCCGACATTCTTATTGATAAATTTGTAAGTCTATTAAAACTATTCTACCTTGTAAAAAAATCCCTCGGTACTACCATTGATAAGTTGGTGTCCAAACCATAAGCGGTCTTGTGTAATATCAGACGAGTCAGTATAGCCATTATCTGAAGAAGAGGTGACAGACATGGTTATAGGGATTCCTGCTGGTAAAAAGGCAATAGCTGCACCAGCACCTCCATCTTTAGAAACAGAACTTGCCTTGAGATAGTGGTCAATTTCCTTAGCATGTTCAATTGAAATCTTGGAATGATCACTTACTAAACCATTTTTGTCAAAGGTGAATTCAATACCTGTACGATTCCTCCAAGTGCCTGCGACACTAGAAAAATCTCCATTTTGAATTGCAGTAATATCCATCCCTTTACTTTCTGACGGAAGGCTTGTTTCTCCATTTATGAGACTTGTGACAGATTTCCAAAAGAAAGATCTTATGTCAAGGGAAGGTGGTTTTGTCCCCAGTCCCTCTTCTGTATCTGATTCAATGACTAGTTCTAACAGTGTTCCATCCTGATTCAACTTGTATAGTTTAAGTTGGATTTGATTAGTAGATACTCGGGTAGATAATTGAAAATAACCATTTTCTAAAGGATTAAAATGTACTCGCTCTCCAATAAAGTCCAGATTGTTTTCTGCATTGGTCAGTCGAATAACTTCACCATTTTTAAGAGTTCGAATATCTAATAAATCGTAATAGTTAGAATCCATTTTTAGGGCAATCAAAAGTTCGTCCGTACCGTCTTGGTCTAAATCATACAAGCTATACTGTAATCCAGAATATTCTTTAGGATAAGTGTTTTTTAAGTTTGCTTTTGAATTGATCTCTGTATGTGAAGTTGACGAACCATCTAATACTTTGGCATATTCTTTAAGAACAGGATTATATAGGGTGTAATCAGGTTTCTTCTCTTCCGATGTAGAAAAAGTTGAACTAGTACTTGAAGCAATTGCTTCAGAACTTGTTGCAGAAGTGTTTTCACTCTGATGTTGGCAAGCCGTTAAAATAGAGATAGCTAATATACTAATACTGAATAGAAATAATTTTTTCATATGTTTAATCTTACAATTTGAAATTGTTTTTATACCCACTCACCGTTGTAACTGACACGATAACCGTCAGGTGTAGTTGTATTGATTGCGAGTGCACCAGAGCTATAGGCATAGTACCATTTGCCAGATACTTTCATCCAGCCTGTTTTCATAGCTCCTGAATCTTGAAGGTAGTACCAGCTACCGTTATCTTTGACCCAACCTGTCTTCATCGCACCTGAGCCGTCGAGATAGTACCACGTGCCGTTGTCTTTTACCCAGCCAGTTTGCATCCAACCAGAGTTATCAAAACGATACCAAACACCATTGATTTTTTCCCAGTCATTAGTTGTATAAGTGCCATCTTCGTGTTTATACCACCAGCGACCATTCGAATACATCCAAGTAGATTTAGACTGATGGGTCGTCATGGTTGTATCCGTGTTAGAATAGTTTCCAGATGACGAACTTGTAGAAGTTGACGAGCTAGATGAATTCGAACCTGATTGAGTTGTGGTGTTAGTATTTGAATTTGTTGAAGGATTTCCGATAGTCACCTCTTTTCTAACTTTAAAGACACGTTTTCTATTATCAACTGAGTGATCGTGCGGAGAGCCAGCTTCTCCAGACATCTCCAAGATGTATGTTCCGGCAGGAAACTGTCTGATATCGAAAACATCCCCTTTAAATTTATTACTATAAATTAAAGGCAAAAGAAATTGGTCGTTGACGTCATTAGTTAGACCACTAAAGATGACATCATTATTATGTTGGTACACAATCTTTCCGGTAGCCTTATCAATTAGAGTAACATTTCCTCTAGCTGCATTATCTCCTCCGTGTTGTAGTGGCTCTGAGAGTACACCTTCAAAATTAAATCCAAAATGATGAATTTCAACCTTTGTAATTGTTGCTTCTATTTGTTTTTCAGTACTCGTATTCGAGATAGTATTTGCTTGATTATTTGATAAGACTTCTAGTTTGGTTACATAAGTGTAAAAAGGACCTCCTTTTCCTAGATTTTCTCTGACATCAGCAGTTAACTTATAGAGAGTACCATTTAATTCAAACTTCATGGTATAGATACCATAGTCTGTTGCTTTAAAGACAATTGTTTTACCGTTGAATGTAGCAATGCCGTTGGATTCAAAACTTGCAAATTGCTTAGAGAATTCTTGTCTATAAGCATTATCTACCCAATCAACCGTTGTAAATTCACCATCAGAAAATGCTCCAAGTTGTGCTTTTCTTTTTTCTACAAGCGTCACATCTGTTGCGACTAAATCTGTATCACGATACCCAAGAGCAGGTTCTTCAACATAAGCATTAGCTGCAGGAGACCAGAACTTGACCATCGGGACGCCACTTGCTGCATTGACACTTGAAATTGTAGCTCCTGTTGCTAGGAGTGATAAAACTGCTGTAGTCGTTAAAACGATTTTTTTCATAATTTTTGTATTCCTTTTCTTTTTATCTATTTTTTATAATCTTATCCTATACCCATTCTCCATTGTAATTGACGCGATAGCCGTCTGGTGTAGTCGTATTGATTGCTAGGGCACCAGAGCTATAGGCATAGTACCATTTCCCAGATACCTTCATCCAGCCTGTTTTCATAGCACCTGAGCTATCAAGATAATACCAACTACCGTTATCCTTGAACCAACCAGTCTTCATAGCACCTGAACCGTCGAGATAGTACCACGTGCCGTTGTCTTTTATCCAGCCAGTTTGCATCCAACCTGAACTATCGAAGTGATACCAGATATTATCTAATTTTGCCCACTGATTGTAAGGGTAAGACCCATCAAGTTGCATAAACCACCAACGAGAACCAGATTGTCGCCAAAAACCCATACCCCTACCAATATCTTGCATTTGAAAAAAGAAACCTGGTTTATTAGTCCCGTTAGACTTACCTTGTTTTGTTTTCTTACTGGTATGAGTTCCGATTGCCTTCAAGTCTTTGTCAAAAAGATTCGCCTTAGTCGCAAATGTTTGAATCTGAGAAGAATTTGCTTCTGTATATTGAATGGCCTTTCCATAACCACCAGCTAATTCTTCAGAGCCACCAGATGATGTTCCGAAACTTTGTGCAACGGTAATCCATCCATTTTGAGTGACAGGGTTTTCAAAGGCTGCCAAACCCATATAGGTCAATTCTGAATTGATTAAGGATTCGTAGTGTCCAGTTTGACCAGATACACTTGCCCCACTACGAGATTTGACGTAATCTGCTTTTTCGTCATACCATTGATTAATAGCTGTCATAAATCCATCATAGTTCCAAGCTAAGTTTTCGGCTAGTGAAAAATTCCCTGAAGGCCAGGCACTCCAAATATCTTTATTAGATAAACGTTTATGATGCCTAGTTACAGAAGCTTCTGCTGCCCGAACGAAGGCTGTTTTTTCTAGTTCAGTTGACCATTTGATCGGAACATAGCTAGTAACTAGACCTTCATCTGCTGCCTCTTTTCGAATAGCATTGATACGATCTAAGATAGCCTGTTTATCTGGCGTTAAGAAAGTCCCTTCAATCCCAACTAGAGTAGTACCAGAAGAAGTACTAGTGACCTCAGAGTTTAAGATATTGTAGGATTGACCTTTGATTGCTTGAGTGGAAACCAGCCTATCATTAGCAACTACTGATTGTGATGTAACAATTCCTACCCCAAGAAGTGATAGAGCTGAAATCGTTGCAAGTGTGAACTTTTTAGCTTTGGTGTCCATTTCGTGTCCCCCTATTTTTATTTATTGTAAAATAATCAGTTTGTCCTAAAATCTAGACTTTTTTGGACAAACTTGATAAAATGGAAGTGTAATAATAATTGGTCAAAATGCTGGATTTTAGAACCTTTTTTCTAACGAAAACGCTTCTAAAATAGACTGTATTTTCTGTCCAAAAAATCCTAGGTTTTTTGACAAGAACTATGAATTTTTTATCCAATTGTGAAAGGTGCTTTTTGATACTCCTAAGATGTCTGCACCTTCTCGTAAGGTTATTTCTTTTTTCTTATATTGAGCTATCACATCAGGGAGATTATTCGGAACAACCAATTTTGGTCTGCCGAATTTCTTCCCTTTTTTCTGTGCTTCCCGTATTCCTTCCATTTGTCTTTGTTTGATTTGTTCTCTTTCAAACTGTGCCACATAAGATAGGACTTGTAAAACGATATCGGAGATTAGTTTTCCTGTGATATTATCATTGCTATTCTTTGTATTTAATAAGGGGAAATCTAAAACAGTTATATTTACTTTCTTTTTCTTAGTAATTGCTTGCCATTGTTCTAAAATTTCATCATAGTTTCTTCCCAACCTATCAATTGATTTAATAACCAATTCATCATTTTCTTTCAAGGTAGTTAATAATTTTTGATATTCCATTCTGTCAAAATCTTTTCCTGAAACGTAATCAATAAAAATATTCTCTTTTGATAATTTGTTTTCTACCAATGCTGAAAATTGCCTATCAATATTTTGTTCTTTTGTAGATACTCGAACATAACCGTAACGCATAAAAACTCTCCTTTTTACACTTATTGTAAAATATAAAAGAGGGCAAAATGCCCTCAAGGAGTAGTGTATTCAATTTCTAGCAATTATATATTAGTTCAAACTGGTTCATCAAGCCTTAAAAGTATGTAAAAAATCACAAACTAAGACCTCCTTCATTCCTTTTCTTCAACTTTCCTAATTTCTATACCTATTTTTTATCAAAAATACATGTAAAACTCCAAATGATGCAAATAGACACTTCAACTGCACTTTTTAGCAAAAAATAGGCAGAACAAACGTCCTACCTACTAAAAATATGCTATTTTGAAAGGAAATTGATTTTTTACTGACACCCTAGGCAAGCTTGGGACAAATAAATCATTGATAGCAACATTTACGACATCCTATTTAAAGTTACTTCAATTTCTAATGTCCCCGCTATTTATAAGCCACCTCTGGTATGATCTATTCATAGTCAGAATAGATAACACCGTTCTAAATTACGATTCATAGTTACTCCTTTTTTGATTCGCTACTGCAAGATTCCTATTTACCTGATAAGAGGAGAGATGGTCCTCTTTACATGTGCAAGATAATTTTGAATCAGATTCATCATTTATCGTTTTGATTATTTTTTGACAAATTTTTCTGTTTTCTTCTCCGAAGACTTTAAAAATTTTTTTCTAATTAGATCATCCATATAGGGACCAAATATACCAACTACTAAACCAATAATAAAACTTTTAAAATCCATAATTACCACCAACATGTCGCTGCATAGGCCACACCTCCAAATATAGCTCCTCCCGCAGCACCAGTTGCTGCACCTTGCCATGTTCCTGTTTTAATTCCTAGCTGAAGACCTCGTGCTGCTCCTCCTCCAACACCTGCTTTGGCAAAATCTCCCCAATTGCATCCGCCACCTTCAAGGCAAGCAAGTATCTCAGTATCCATAATTTCAAATTGTGACATCGTTTTTGTATTCATAACGAATGCCTCCTTTTTTATTTTAATGCTTGTCTTGTTGCAAACTTGACAAGTTTGGTATAGCAGTGTTTATTAAATTGTTTCATCCAAATCTTGAATTACTGAAATAATCATTCCCTGTATTCCTCTTATTTATCTATTCGAAAACGAATTCAAAAATATAATATATGATATTCATTTTAATAAACTATATTAATAAAATGCATTGTAAACATTTCGCCCAAATGATCTACCAGCATTATAGATACCACCGAAAAATCTTCCCGTACTATCAATCACTTTGTGGACATCGATGTTAATATTACCTCTCCATGACACTCGACCACCCTCTACTGTTGCCAAATCTTTTTCTGTAAGACTTGTAAATTTTTCTTCAATTTTTATCATATTCATTATGTCTGTTCCTCTTTATCTATAATTTTTTATTGAAACAAATAATTGTAAATTGTTTCGCCAAACTTCTGCCCCGCCCAATAAACCGGTCCTAAAAGTAATGTCCCTAAAGCATAAATCCCAACTACTCCAACTATGAAAATGAATACTTTCACAGGAATTGACTGCAAACTGTAAAAATTCTCTACCCTAGTAATCCAACTTTCTATTATGCGTTCCATCAGCGCTCTTCCTTCCCTGTTAACGTCCACGACGCTTAGCATGTGCTCCTGAAGCACCATCTACCGCACCCAATAAAAATGTTCCTGCAATTGCGACTCCTCCAACTACTACCAGACCAAATAGCAAGCCTCCTTCTACATCGGCCAATTCCTCATGACTCATTACATGAAAATTATTTTCCATATTTTTAATTTGTTCCATCTTATTCTCCTTTTTTGATTCTTAACAATTGAAAAAGGTAGTTATTTGTATTTCCTTTTTCATATATTCTGTTCATTGTTGTAGGTAAGCTTCACTCTCTAAATATTATCTTAGAATCCAAATAACGCACGACGTAAAATGAACCCCACCATTAAACCATGTTGGTAACTTGCCTCACTACCACCCACCAGCAAGGCTAAGTCGCTTTCCTTTAATACTTCAATAGTATACTTATCATTCATTTCATTCATCTCTTATCCTCCTAAAAACCAAAACCTCTACGAAATCCAATGTACCAATCTACAAGGGTCTTCGTCCAATTTTCTCCACCTTGAATATCGGTCAATTCTTCCGAAGTTAGCTCAACAAATCCGTAATAATGTTCTTTCATTATTTTATTCCTTTCGTTTTCCTCTTACTTATTTATTCGAAAAATAATTCGAAAATGTACAACTAAATTAAATTTTATTTAAAAAATAATTTAATGTACCATGAATAGAAAATCGGTAGATACATAAACCAGGCTCCTTTCTTTTTCCTCTTATTTATCTATTCGAAAAAGAAGTCGAAAGTGTACAACGAAATTAAATTTATTTGAAAAATAATTTAGTAAACCACGGATAAAAAATTGGTAGATACATGAACTAGGCTCCTCTCCTTTTCCTCTTACTTATCTATTCGAAAAACAATTCAAAAATAAACAACTAAATTAAATTTTATTTGAAAAATAATTTAATATACCATGAATAGAAAATCGGTAGATACATGAAGCAAACTCCTTTTCTTTTCCTCTTACTTATCTATTCGAAAAAGAAGTCAAAAAATAAGAATATCAGAAAATTTTCCGATATTCTTATTGATAAACTCATTCAAATCTAACAGATATTAGACATTAAGATATTTTTTAAGGGTTCTTCTGGCTGTTCGTGATACGGGGAAATGCAAGCCTTCTAACAAGGTCACTTCTGTGGCAGTCATCTCTTCAATAGCCTGTAAACTGACTAACGTATTGCGATTGGCATAGACAAAGTAATCTTTTTCAGCCTTGGCAGCGATATCCTTGAGACTGCCATAAATGGTCTTGATAGAATGATTGGCATAATAGACCTTGATACGATGGGATTCCACTGAAGTTTCAAAGGCTAAAATTTCATGGTAGGGCAGAGTGAAGCCCCGTCTTCCCTCAAAACTATAGGTAAAGAGACGCATATTTTCCCTCTTATCTACTGCCAGTACATAGTCCAGACAGCGCTCCAGCTGATGACAGTAGTCCGCCTCTGGCTGATCCTTGGAAATAAAATCCAAGGCAGACAAGTGGTAGCGAAAAGCTAGAGGTAAGGCCTCCGAGTGCGTGGACACAAAGACAATGCTTGTAAAAGGATCCCGCTCCCGAACCTGTTGAGCAACCTGAAAGCCCCGTTCACGCTCTCCATCAATCTCTAAATCTAATAAATAGAGCTGGTAATGGTCAAAATACTGAGAATACTTTTCAACATCCCCATAGTTTTTGGCAATATCAATTTCCAATCTTAAATTGCGAGAGCGACCGATATCTAGTAAAGTCTGCTCTATCCGTCCTTGCTGGACTCTATCGTCTTCCAAAACTAAAATTCTCATTCCTCTCCCCCTCGTTTCTCATCCTTAAATGGCAATTCTAAATCTTGTCTAAAAGTCGTCTCTCCTAGCTGGGTATCTAAGTTTAAATCATAATGAAAAACCATGTCCTCCAAGGTTGCCAAGCCCAGTCCACTGTGGTTATCCTTGGTAGAGTAACCCTTTTGACTGAGAATACTGGGATTCAGTTCTTCTTTCTTACGAGTGTTTTCAATGATAAAACGGACACTCCTATCACCTGCCAATAAAGCAACCCGAATCTGCGGATTTTCAGCCTCACTGGCTGCTTCTAAAGCATTTGTCGTGAGGATAGAGAGGATACGGATAGCCTCCAACATAGGCAAT
Source organism: Streptococcus sp. 4155 (assembly GCF_013276695.1). NCBI lineage: Bacteria > Bacillati > Bacillota > Bacilli > Lactobacillales > Streptococcaceae > Streptococcus > Streptococcus sp. 4155. The sequence goes on along the minus strand of NZ_VMLM01000011.1, from coordinate 14,329 downwards.
GCCAGCTCTTCGACAACCCCCACCGTCTCCAAACTAAAATGAATTCCCTGCTTATCTGCCACAATCATGGCTTTTGCCAAGGTATTGCGAATAGCTATATCATGGATATTGTGAAGATTAAAGGCCGTGTAATCCGCCTTCCTCAGCTTTTCATTAGTCTTTAGAAAGACATCTTGATAAATGGTAGATACCTCAGCCATGTCTTGATTTGCTATGGCAGGCTCCATGCTGGCGACAATTCCCGCAAAATCATGACGGAAACCTCGAACCTCATCATAGAGATGTCCCAACTTATCCACCATTCCTTGCAAGGAACGATTTTCATCTTCCTGTCTCTGAATGGTCTGCTCATCACGATAAACCTGCTCCAAATGCTTGATGTAAAAGAGCCAAGAGAAAAAGAGAATGAAAATCAGGAGAGAAATGGTCGTATCAAAACGAACGTAGAACGAACTATTTCTATTGGTCATAAACGAAGAGAATATCCTAAATCCAGTCAGAGGTAGGATAATGAAAAAACTCTTATAATAGTGGGTTTTGAAAGCATCTGAAAAGAATAAATCCAAATCCAAAGAACAACGTTTCATAATTGTAGAACATAGAAATATTGATAATAAATCAAATACAGATCTATATAAAGTGGAAAACGAATCTACAAAACAACAAGGCTCACCAGATAATACACGAATCCAAATTGTCAAAAATAAATAACGAATACTTTGAAAGAAGAGAAAAAGATACAGAGAAAGAAAAAAAGCTTCCCCTTTTCCCTTGTGCAATACTAGTAAAAAAATACAGTAAAAGAAGAGAATGATTCCTATATGAAATAATTCTCCAAATGTTTGGCGAGCAGATAAACTAATTAAAAATACAAGGACCCAATAACGTTTTTTATAAAATTCTGGGGAAATTTGAGCACCCAAATAAATAGTAGGAACCATGGTTGAAACGACTACCAACAGTATATATAGCACAGAAACTAAGAATTCTAAAATAATCATAAATAAATCTAATCTCTAACGAATACTGTGAATTTAAGCAAAGTGTCTACCCGTACTAAATAATTTATCGCACCATTTTACGGTATCTTCAAAAATCCCTCCACCATTCACTTCTTCCAAAACCTCTGGAGTTAACTCTTCAAATTGTTCCAATTCTACAAATGTATTTTTCATTTCCATGACAGACTCCTTTTCATTATTTTATAGATAACTCTATCCCCTGCTCCATCTACAAAAGGCTTTAGTTTCCTTTTAAAATACAAGAAATCTAAAGCCTCCTGAAAATGGTATATTGGTTAGAGCGTTAACGATTAGTTGTGAAGATGTTATTTTTATTTAACCACAACCACTTTATAATATTCGTTTGAGTGTGGAGATTCAATTTTAATTTTTTCACCATATAAACCATCGATTTCTTTATCCAGATAATCTGAAACTCCTGATGGCAAGCGTTTCATCTTAAGAATTTCACCAGATTGATCCGCATAGGCTAGGATGTGATAGTGGGTTGTAGCCATACCATCATCAATCAATACAAAGTAACCTGTTTTGAGCTTACCTTGCTCATTTTCTAAATAGTATAGTTTATTGTTATTGATTGTAAAGTGGGTAGCTCCAAGACGAAGTCGTGCACCTGGATTTTCTAAATAGACATCATTGCCAACTTTTTTAATCTCTGAATAGGTTGTCATTGCTGGGATATTAATCACACGATGTCCATTTTCATCAAAGTAGTAGCGATTTGGTAAGTTTTGGAAGTTCTGTAAAACTGCCTTAGGATCAATTTCTTGTCCTTCTTCTTTATTATCCACTAAAGCTAAGGTAGTATTTGCAACCTCATCTCCATATTTATTAGAAAACTTCTTGAACTCTGGTCTGATATACCAAGCATTTTTTTCAATAATAACATCGTCACCTTTAGCATTTAGCAAATATTCTTGCCCATCTCCAAGTTTGACAATATCATGAATACTGTATCCAGCATCTTTTCTATTTGCTAGATAGCCATCCTTACCAATGACATAACTTTCCCCATCACTGGCTAGAACAGCTCTATCTGCAACCATAGCACCTGATTTTTCAAAGTAAGACCATTTACCATCTATGAACTCCCAACCTGTCATCATAGAACCACTAAAATGAAGATAGTACCATGTAGACCCTTCTTTGTACCAACCTGTACGCATGGCGCCACTATCTGCTAGTGAGTACCATGTGCTACCTTCCTTGTACCAGCCAGTACGCATGGCGCCACTATCTGCTAGTGAGTACCATGTGCTACCTTCCTTGTACCAGCCAGTACGCATAGCGCCACTATCTGCGAGCGAATACCAAGTGTTACCGTCTTTGAGCCAACCTGTCTGCATTTTACCAGTGATGTCGAAGTGATACCATGACCCAGCATTTTGTACCCATTTATCCTTAGCTAGACTGCCATCTTGTGAAAGATTCCAGTCAGCACCATTTTTAACCCAAGTATCTGCAGCCTGTGCTTGGTTGATAGACAAAAGTAGACCAGCACCTGCAAGCAAACCAAGTGTAAGTAGTTTAGATTTTTTCATAACCATTTCCTCCTTTATTGAATAGCTATAAGAGGGCTTCCCCTCTTTATTTAGCTATATTCTAATACTTTTCATTGTCAAAGTCAATAATATTGTGAAAAATTAGACAATATTACCAATATCTACGAATTGTATTTTGAGTAATACCGTATTGATTCATATAAGAAACATATTGACCTGGATATGGAGCATGAACTACCTTTCCACCACCAACATAAATACCTACATGGTCATTTGTCTCTTCACTATTATACAAAATCAAATCTCCAGCTTGTTGAGAACCATTACTTATATAGCTTCCTCCTGTTGCTTGACCATAGGTTACTCTAGGAATACTAATATCAAACTTAGCATGAATAGCCATCGTAAATCCTGAGCAATCTACGCCACTATTCAAATCTGCCCCACCCCAAACATATGGGATTTTTCCTACAAATGTCTCTGCGTATTCACCAAGTGCCTGTCCACGATTTTCTACCCATACACCACTGGCTCTAAAGAAGTATGGTGTACCATTCACACGTTGATAACCAGTGACCATAGCACCACTAGCAGATAAGTAGTAATAATTACCATCAGGTTGAATCCAAGTATTTTCTTTCATCCATCCTTGGTCATCAAAATAGTACCACTTGCCATCTAATTGTTCCCAATTTTTAGCATACCCACCTGAACCGTATTTAAACCACCATTTACCATTGGTTTGCATCCATGTTCCTTTCGGATCACGATATTGATTGAAAGCTTTCTTCTCTTGATTTCCCTCTGCTTGGGTTTCTTTATCTTCAAAACCAATCAATTTTACTTGATCAGCTTCTTCAGCTTTTATCTTGCCTTGATTAACTAATTGAGCAATCGCTTCTTTCTCACTTGCTGATGGGGAATCAGCATAGGCTACCGTAGTATTTGCTAGGAGAACGCCTCCTGCAAGAACTAACAAACTAGAATAAAGATATTTTTTCATCATAAAAATCCTTTCTTTTCTCCTTTTTGGAGATTGATTTTTTCTGACTCCATTATATCCCTTATTTGTCCTCAGATTTCTACTGTCCCTAGAAAGACTAAATCTGTTCCTAAACGGTCACTTATACTCAATGAAAATCAAAGAGCAAACTAGGAAGCTAGCCGCAGGTTGCTCAAAACACTGTTTTGAGGTGGCAGATAGAGCTGACATGGTTTGAAGAGATTTTCGAAGAGTATTAAGCCAAATAAAAAATTCCAAAGCAAATGCCTTGGAACTCCGATTTCTATTTTGCTTGAATGATTTTAACAACATCTCCTACACTTTGGAGTTGGTCAATTTCTTCGTCGCTGATTTCGATATTAAATTCATCTTCCAGTGTCAAGATAAACTCCATCAAGTCAACTGAGTCAGCATCCAAATCGTCTTTCAGACTCAAGGATTCTGTCACGACAAAGTCCTCTCCCTGTCGCTCTTGGATAATGGTTACAATACGGTCAAAAATTTCTTTTTCTGTCATCTCTTTTATTCTCCTGAAAATTCACGCGCAGTCTGGGCAACTACGTCTGTTTCTAGCATGGTACGAATCTGGCGAATCGTACTATAAACAGCCTTGGCATCGCTTGAGCCATGAGTCTTGACAACAGGTGCCTTGACACCAAACAAGACCGCTCCACCAACATCTGAGTAGTTGAGCTGTTTTTTCAAACCTCTGAGGCTATCCTTGAGAAGGAGTGCGCCTAGTTTCGCTCGAAGACCACCACCTGTAATAGCTGTCTTGAGCAATCCCATGATTCCCATGGCTGTCCCTTCGATGGATTTGAGCACAGCGTTTCCCGTGAAACCATCTGCCACGACAACATCCGCAACGCCATTCATCAAATCACGTGCTTCCACGTTTCCGATAAAGTTCAAACTTTCATCAGCTGCTAGTAATTCGTAAGTTTCCTTACGAAGCGGGTCACCCTTGCTACTCTCTGTTCCATTGTTAAGTAAGCCAACACGTGGTTGCGCAATGCCACGGACATTTTTAGCATAGAAAGAACCTAGAACCGCATATTGATGGAGGTGCTGGGCTGTATTTTCTGCATTGGCACCGAGGTCCAGCATGTCAAACCCCTTCCCATCTACAGTCGGCAAAGTCGACATAAGTCCAGGACGATCGATGTTCTTGATACGACCCACGATGAAGAATCCTGCCGCCAACAAGGCACCTGTATTCCCAGCCGAGAGAACAGCGTCTGCTTCTCCTTCTTTGACAGCCTTGGCCGCCAATACCATACTGGCATTTTTCTTCTTCCGAATAGCTCTCGTAGGTTCATCGTCTGAATCAATCTTTTCATCCGTATGGATAATGCTGACGCGCTCTGTCGCTGTCAGATATTGCTTGATTTTAGCTTCATCTCCGTAGAGTTGAACCTCAATATCTGAAAAGTCAGCTAGGGCTTGATTGACACCCTCAACGATGGCTTGAGGTGCGTAATCGCCCCCCATGGCATCTACTGCGATTTTTTTCATTTCTTTTCCTCTTTTAGTAATTGTCCCCAGTCTGCTAGGGAATCAATAAATTTCTTTGATTTTAGGTGAATCCCAACGTACTCTTCGTAGAGCTGATCCATAAACTGGCGTAAGTCTTGCTTGATATCGGGCTTGAGCGAAATGGTCTCCAAGGTCTCAAAATCAATGGCTTGAAATTGATTGAGCAGATAAGGGATATTGGGATTGAGATGGCAACGTCTCTCATCCTCATGATAATGCTCTGAACAGAGGCAGGCTCCATATTTGAAAGAAAAGTCAAAAGCCTGACCGACCCGATGGCAAAAGACACACTCATTAAAATTAAGGCTGATCCCAAATCGAGTCAAAATTTGAATTTCAAAAATATTGGTCAAAACCTGATAATCCAAGCCTGCTTCCATCAACTCCAAAGTCTTTTGCAAAAAAGCAAACAAGGGAGCATCCTGCTGATTGTCCTGCAAACTAGCATCTGCAAGAGCTGCCACATAGGTCGCATAGGCCATGACAAAGAGGTCACTATTAATCTTGGGAAAAGTCATGACCTCATGATAGTCTTCGATGTAACTGAGTCCGTCATCATTGATTCGCAAGAGAAATCGTGCCAGCACCAAGGGCTGAATAACAGGCGCCAGCTTAGACTGACCAGCGTGTTTGACAAAAAACATGCGTTTGCCAACCTGCTCTGTAAAAATCTTGACGAGCTTGTCATCCTCACGAAAATTGCGATTATAGAGCACCAAGCCTTGACTCGTGATAGACTGAATCATGCTTCTCTCATATACTCCTCAAGTCGTTTCATGGCTTCTTTGATAGTCTCCATGCTGGCTGCATAAGACAGGCGAACATAACCTTCTCCATAACACCCAAAGGCAGCACCAGGGATAAAGGCAACAGCCTTCTTCTGAGCAAAATCCTTTAGAAAGGCAAAGGAGTCTTGGTTGTAACCAGCTGGAATCTTAGCAAAGATATAGAAGGCACCGTCTGGTTTGATAATCTCAAAACCAAGAGCAGTCATTTTCTCGATAATATAATCACGACGCTGGATATATTCCTTCTTCATAGGCTCCGCATCGTTTTTACCAGCCGTCAAGGCCTCCACCGCAGCGTGTTGCGCCATGGTATTTGCGGCAGTCACCAAGTACTGGTGACTCTTGATTAACTGAGCTGTGAAGGCCGCAGGAGCGAAAATTAGTCCCAAACGCCAACCGGTCATAGCATGCGATTTAGATAGACCATTGATAATGATAGCCTGGTCTCTCAACATCGTTCCTAGAGATACATGGGCTTCGCCTGTATAGGTCAATTCTGAGTAAACCTCATCACAGACAACGAAAATTTCGTACTTGCGTAAAACGTCTGCCAAGGCCTCCAACTGCTCCCGACTATAGGTAATTCCTGTCGGATTAGCTGGATAGTTGAGAATAACCGCCTTGAGCTTGTCTCCCTGCTCCAAAATGGCCTTTTCCAACATCTCAGGAGTCAAGACAAAACCATTTTCAGTTGTGTCAATCTCGACAATCTCTGCCCCAACTAGATTGACAATCGGTTCATAACCTGGATAGGCAGGAGCTGGCAAGAGCACCTTGTCTCCCTCTTCCAAAATAGCTGTCAAAGTCGCAGATAAAGCCTCTGTCGCCCCAATTGTAACCAGGATTTCATTTTCAGGAGCATAGTCCAGTTGGTACTTTTCCTTAACAAAGTCACTGGCTGCCTGACGTAGAGTCAGCAGACCACTCATCCCTGTATAGTAGGATTGGTTCTGGTCAATCGCTCGCTTGGCCGCCTCCTTGACATGATCTGGCGTTGTAAAATCAGGTTCCCCCAAGGTCAAACGCAAGACCCCAGGAATCTCCGAAATAGCCTGGTCAAACTGACGAATCAACGAAACTTGAATCTTATCTAACTGTTTATTAAAGCGCTTAGTTAAGTCCATAGATACCTCCTACTGTAAAAACGTATCTCTATTATACTACAAAAGCCCCCCGACCGCAAAAATACATAATAGAATAACTTTCCACTTTCTACTTTACTTTTCCTGTTTTTATGTCTATAATGGTAAAAGATTTTATTTGGAGGTTTTTATGTCATTTCTATCAAAAAATGGAGCAGGTATCTTGGCCTGCCTTCTCATTTCTATCGTATCTTGGTACTTAGGAGGATTCTTCCCTGTCATTGGCGCGCCCGTTTTTGCCATTTTCATGGGAATGCTCCTACATCCCTTTCTCTCGTCTTATAAACAACTGGATGCGGGATTGACCTTTAGTTCTAAAAAATTGCTCCAGTATGCCGTTGTCTTGCTTGGTTTTGGTCTCAATATCTCGCAAGTCTTCGCAGTTGGGCAATCTTCGCTCCCTGTCATCCTATCCACCATTTCAATAGCTCTGATTATTGCCTACTTCTTCCAGCGCTTCTTTGCCCTGGATACAAAACTGGCTACCTTGGTTGGAGTAGGTTCTTCTATCTGTGGTGGTTCTGCCATTGCTGCGACAGCGCCCGTTATTGATGCTAAGGAAAAGGAAGTAGCCCAATCCATTTCCGTTATCTTTTTCTTCAATGTCTTGGCTGCGCTCATCTTTCCAACCCTCGGCACCTGGCTTCATCTATCCAATGAAGGCTTCGCCCTCTTTGCAGGGACTGCGGTCAACGACACTTCCTCTGTAACGGCTGCCGCCAGCGCTTGGGACAGTCTTTACCAAAGCAATACCCTCGAGTCTGCAACCATTGTTAAACTCACACGTACTTTGGCCATTATCCCTATCACGCTCTTTCTATCCTACTGGCAAAGTCGCCAACAAGAAAACAAGCAAAGCCTACAACTGAAAAAAGTCTTCCCACTTTTTATCCTTTACTTTATCCTTGCCTCTCTCCTCACTACACTACTCACCTCTCTAGGTGTATCCAGTAGTTTCTTTACCCCTCTCAAAGAACTCTCTAAATTCCTTATTGTCATGGCCATGAGTGCTATCGGTCTCAAAACCAATCTGGTCGCTATGGTCAAATCCAGTGGAAAATCCATTGTTCTCGGAGCCATCTGCTGGATTGCCATCATCCTCACCACTCTTGGTATGCAGACCCTTATCGGCATTTTCTAATACTCTTCGAAAATCTCTTCAAACCACGTCAACGTCGCCTTGCTGTATATATGTTACTGACTTCGTCAGTTCTATCTGCAACCTCAAAACGGTGTTTTGAGCAGTCTGCGGCTAGTTTCCTAGTTTCCTCTTTGATTTTCATTGAGTATAACACAAAAGGTAGCCCATCAGCTACCTTTTTCTTATGCTTCCTTAATCAAGCGAGTATGTTCTCTCTTGATGCAGCGATTCATCACGATGTCATCGCATCCACCAGCACGCAAGATCTCTTCCGCTTCTAGATTTTCAAGTCCTAGCTGTGCCCAAAAAATCTTGGCATCAGCTTTGAGAAAATCACGCGCCACATCAGGCAAAAACTCACTGCGACGGTAAACATTGACAATATCTACAGGAAAAGGAATCTCAGCAAGGCTAGCATAAGCCTTTTCACCCAATATTTCGCCACCTGCCGCCTTGGGATTGACTGGGATAATTTTATAACCCCGAGCCTGCATTTCCTTGGTCACTCGATTGCTGGTTGTTTCCTCACGGTCTGACAAACCCACAACAGCAAGGGTTTTACTCGTTGCGAGATACTGACGAATCACGCCATCACTTGGATTGATAAATTCTTGACTCATAAAAATCCTCCTCTTTCATCAGTATAGCACAATTTGAAAAGGCTTGCAGAATTCTACTACAAAAAGGAGGACTAGCCCCCTTTTTATTTAGCCTCGTACCAGGTTGCCCCTTCATTTTCATCTACGATGAGGGGAACACTGAGTTGAATGGCTTCTTCCATGGTTTGTTTGACCAATTTTTTCATCTCTACCAATTCAGATTTAGGAACTTCAAGGACGATTTCATCGTGCACTTGCAGAAGCATCTTAGTCTGATAACCACCCTCAACTAGAGCCTTGTCTAGCTGAATCATGGCAATCTTGAGAATATCTGCTGCTGAACCCTGGATAGGTGAGTTGATAGCTGTCCGCTCCGCAAAACCACGAATGTTGAAGTTACGCGAATTGATATCTGGCAACTCACGACGACGCTTGAAAAGGGTCTCCACATAGCCCTTATCACGCGCCTCACGCACCACTTCATCCATGTAATTTTTAATACCTGGGAAGCGTTCAAAGTAGGTATCAATATAGGCTTTGGCTTCCTTACGGCTAATGCCTAAATTATTAGACAAACCAAAGTCTGAAATACCATAAACCACTCCAAAGTTAACCGCCTTGGCATTGCGACGATCGTTTGCAGTCACATCCTCAGGACGCTCAATGCCAAAGACCCGCATGGCTGTCGAAGTATGGATATCTGCCCCCTCTTGGAAGGCCTTAATCAAGTGCTCATCCTTAGAAATATGCGCCAAAACGCGCAATTCAATTTGTGAATAGTCCGAGCTGAGCAATACACTATCCTCCCACTCTGGCACAAAGGCCTTCCGAATCAAGCGCCCTTGTTCCAAACGCACAGGAATGTTTTGCAGGTTTGGATCTACACTAGACAGACGACCTGTTTGGGTCAAATCCTGCACATAACGAGTATGAATCTTGCCATCATCCAAAATCCAGTCCTGCAAGCCAATTACATAAGTCGATTGAATCTTAGCAATTTGACGGTAGTCTAGGATTTTCTTAACAATCGGAGCAATAGGAGCCAAGCGTTCCAAGACATCCACCGCTGTCGAATAACCTGTCTTGGTTTTTTTAGTGTATTCTAAAGGAAGTCCCAATTTTTCAAAGAGAAGCACGCCCAACTGCTTAGGCGAGTTGATATTAAACTCCTCACCAGCCAACTCGTAAATCTCTTGAGTCAGTTTTTCAATGACAAGCTCATTTTCAGCCTGCATCTCAAGCAAGGTCTCTTTCTTGACCGTAATCCCAGCAATTTCCATCTTGGCAAGGACAAAAGCCAGAGGTTGCTCCATATCATAAAGAAGCTCTAATTGCCCATTTTCGCTGAGTTTTTCAAGTAAAATAGGCTCTGTTTCTACCAAAACAGCAAGTTTACAAGCTAAGTGTTCCAAGAATTTCTCACGTTCAGGAATGGCCTTTTTAACACCCTTACCGTAGAAAGTTTCATCATCAACCAAGTAAGTCTGACCATAAAGACTAGCGATGGTCGCAATTTCATTGTCCTCCACAGTCGAAAGGAGGTATTTAGCCAAACGGATGTCAAAAGCAGGCGCCTGCAAATCCACACCAAAACGTTGCAAAAGAACTTTAACCTTCTTAAAGTCATAAACTCTCAGAGATGTTTTTTCTAAGAAATCCTTGAAAATCGGGTCTTGCAACAGCTCAAGCTTGTCTGTGGCATAGAGCTTATCCCCACAAGACCAGGCAAATCCAACCAAATTATCCGTATGGTAATTCTCACCAAAAAGCTCAAAGTGGAAGATAGACTCTTCACTCAGCATATCTTGACTGATTTGGTCAACAATAGTAAAATCCAAACTCTCAGACACATCAGCTGACGACACATTTAAAGCCTGCTTTAGCTGTTTGAAGCCCATCTCATCGTAGAATTTCCCAAGATTTTCAACATCTGGACCACTATAGACCAAGTCCTCTAAACCAATCGCAATCGGTGCCTTGGTATCAATGGTCGCTAGTGTTTTAGACAAAAAGGCCTGTTCCTTATCATTGATGAGATTTTCCTTCATCTTAGAAGCCTTCATCCCATCGATATTTTCATAAATCCCCTCAAGCGAACCATGCTCCAGCAAGAGCTTAATACCCGTCTTTTCACCGACTTTGGTCACCCCAGGGATATTATCCGACTTATCACCCATGAGCGCCTTGAGATCGATAAACTGAGCTGGTGTGAGGCCCATTTCTTCCATGAGGTAATCTGGCGTAAAGGCCTCAAACTCAGCCACACCTTTCTTGGAAATCTCAACCACCGTATGCTCATCCGTCAGCTGAATCAAGTCCTTGTCCCCACTGACAATGGTAATATCAAAACCATCCTGCTCAGCTAGCTTATCCAGCGTCCCAATGATGTCATCCGCCTCATACTGAGCCAGCTCATAGTGACGAATCCCCATATGATCCAGCAACTCACGAATGAAAGGAAATTGCTCACGAAACTCATCAGGAGTCTTAGCCCGACCACCCTTATAGTCCGCATACATCTCTGTCCGGAAGGTCGTCTTTCCCGCATCAAAAGCCACCAAAATATGACTAGGCTCCACCCGCTCCAACAAATGGCTCAACATCAACTGGAAACCATAAATGGCATTGGTATGCAAACCAGCCGCATTCTTAAAACGGTCCAACTGCTGATAGAGTGCAAAAAACGCCCGAAAAGCAACAGAAGACCCATCAATCAATAATAATTTTTTCTTATCCATACACCCATTATAAAGGAAAGAATCAAAAAATACCATTGGGAAGAGCTAGAGCAAGTATTTTTCAAACTTTTTCCCGAATAAATAGATAGAAGCATTGAAACTAGTAAACTTAGATTTAAAAATGTGCTATAATGAAAGACAAACTATAAAAAAAGTCAATAGTTTATCTAAAATATTTCTTATTTCAATTTGATGATTTAGCGATGATTTTAGAGCACGGCAAAAATCCCTTGAAAAAGTCCATTTTTTTCAAAGGTAATCTTGTGTTAATTTCAGAAATTACATCACTTTTTGTTCGTCAAATGGTAGCTCTTTTTTAGGAGATAAAACATGGTTCGGATAAGTTTTTTTGCAAGGTGGATGATGGCTACATTGTAATGTTTTCCTTGTTCTAACTTAGTCTTAAACTAGGCCTTAAAAGCAGGTGAAAAGCGATTGCATGCTTTGCCAGCTGATGAACGACTACAGAAACGTCAAGAAGAGCTCCACCCCCTAATGGAAGATTTCTTTGCTTGGTGTCGATGTCAGTCAGTTTTAGCAGGTTCAAAACTAGGAAGGGNNTGGACTCTTTTAGCCTAAGCTAAATTTTAAAAAGCGAGGGTGGTTGTTTTCTCAAAATTTTGAAGGAGCTAAAGCAAGAGCTATTATTATGAGCTTGTTGGAAACAGCTAAACGTCATCAATTAAATAGTGAGAAATAGCTATCCTATCTTCTAGAATGTCTTCCGAACGAGGAAACTCTCGTAAACAAAGAGGTTTTAGAGGCTGATTTACCATGGACTAAAGTTGTACAAGAAAAGTGCAAATAAGAAATCTCCAGATTAGGAACTATCCGTGAGTTCTCTAGGCTGGAGATTTTTCAATATACTTCGTTATTAGGCGGTTACGACTGAAATATCGTCTTGTTCACTTTTTATTTTCTTCTAACCAATAGACGGAGTTGCAAGGAAAATGCCAAAAACTCTACCCCTATAGCTAACAAAGAGCAAAAAAACTAGGAGAGAACTCTCCTAGTTTTAAATTATCTTGGATTATTTAACCCACTCACCGTTGTGGTTTACTTTATAACCATCTACAGTTGTATTAACTGCAAGAGCTCCTGACGCGTATGAGTAGTACCATTTACCACCAACTTGATACCAACCAGTTGCCATTGCACCTGATGATTTCAAGTAGTACCAAGTACCGTTATCTTTAACCCAACCAGTTGCCATTGAACCGTTGTCGTTTAGGTAGTACCAAGTACCATTGTCTTTAACCCAACCAGTTGTCATCCAACCAGCTTGGTCAAAATAGTACCAAGTTCCATTGATTTTTTCCCAACCATTAGTTGTGTAAGAACCATCAGCGTGTTTGTACCACCAGCGAGAACCTGATTTAATCCATTCAGCTTTTTGAGCAGGTGTTTCAGCAGAAGCTACTAATTGAGGAGTTTTCAAAAGAGTTGCTTTACCATTTTGTACTCGAACTGTTAATTTATATGTTCCACGTTTAGTTTTAACTTCAACAGTACTATTAGCTGATTTTTCATACTTAATCTCAACTGCTTTACCATCAAGTTTCAGTTCATTACCTTCTTTATCATAAACCTTAACATATCTATCGGTAACAACTCTTTGTTTATTAGATTGTTGAGATTGTTGAGATGCAAGGTGAGACTTAATATCATCAATAGTCAAATCACCATTTTCAGTAGTATTAACTTTACCACTTGCTTCTTCTCCACGTTTAGCTGCTGCTTCTGCTGCTTCTGCTGCTTCTTTAAAGAGTTTAGAAACTTCTGCACTTGGTTCTGTTCTCTCATCAGCTGCAGGTTTAGCATTTGGCAATGTTTGAACATTAGCCTCACTAAAAGTTGCTGTATCAGCTGAAACAGCTTGTACAGCACCAAATGCTGCAAGAGCGACTGCGCTTGTCAATAAAACTTTTTTCATCGTTTTATCTCCTTTGTTTTTCTTTAAAATATTTTTTCGTAAGACTACCTTACTACCATAGATTATATAAATATTTGCAGGATTTGTCAAGAGTTTTCTTCGAGTTTTTAAACTTTTTACCTATTTTTTCAAAAAAGCCAAATTTCAAGTTCAAGTTAGCCATCAAGAAGTCTTCTCTGGGTGATTTGTAGTTCAAGCATTTTTTAGGATAGTTATTAATCCAATTTTCGATGAATGCGACTTCTTTGGGAGTCGTTTTCTTAGTTCCCTTAGGTAACCATCTCCGAATGAGCCTGTTGTGATTCTCATCAGTTCCCCTTTCCCAAGAGGCATAGGGGTGCGCATAATAGATATGTTCCTCAGAAAATACATCAGACAAGCGGTTAAATTCTGTACCATTATCTGCCGTGATGGACAGAATCTTGTCTTGTTTTAAGATGAGTTTTAAAGCCTGATTGACCGCCTCAGCACTTTTATTATGCCATATGGCATTGTCCATAACGAGTAAAAGATAATCATCTGGATAAGCTTGTGAAAGCTCTTCTAAAAAGGCGTTCATCCACTCAGTATGACATCCACCAGCGATTAAGAAAAATGATTCGCCTGTATGGGCATCAACAGCTCCATAACAATAGCGAAATTCTCGTATATAGTGACTATGGACATGTGGACCTACTCCCATTGGAGCCCAACAAGATCCCAGTTTACTGATTCTACCGAAACCAGCCTCATCTTGGTACATCAAGCGAACCTTACGAAAACGCCTACTGGTTTTAAAGCGCTTTCTTGGCTTCTTGAATTGAGATTTTATTTTTAGACGCGACAATTGTTTGAGAGTCTGCTTTCTTGGGATGTTCTGGACGTGGCCTAATATTTCGCCAACCATGGCGCTTCAAGAGTTGATAGAAGGCATCACGTGTGTAGG
>NZ_VMLM01000109.1:0-750 GCF_013276695.1 Streptococcus sp. 4155 | reverse complement strand
GTCATAACCACCCGTGAAAACGGGTGGCTTGTACACCGGCTATAAGCCGTTTCTCTCCAGCGGCGTCTAAAGACGCTCGCTGAACTTCGTTCAGGTCGTGCTATATTACTTGACTAATGCCCGTCACAACGGGCTTTTACCTTGTTCTAAATCCGCCATCAGAAAACGGATCTTCATATTCTTTTACACTCAGCTTATCGAGTGCAATGTCATTCTTTTCCTGCTCGCGAATATATTTAGCTACGGTCTTTTCGTTTAGTCCAACGGTACTTACATAGTATCCCCTAGCCCAGAACTTTCGATTTCCATACTTATATTTTAAATTAGCGTGCTTATCAAATATCATCAATGCACTTTTGCTCTTGAGATACCCCATAAAATCGGAAATCGAAAGTTTGGGAGGTATCAATACAAGCAGGTGTACATGGTCTGGCATCATATGACCTTCGATAATCTCCACGCCACGACAACCGCATAGATGTTTAATAATATCTATCAAATCCGACCTGACTTTGTAATATATCGCCTTACGGCGATACTTAGGTGTAAAAACTATATGATATTTGCACATCCATTTAGTATGTGATAAACTGTAACTGGTTTTAGCCATTTATTTTTCCTCCTTTATCTAACCTGAACAATTAGATTATACTTGGAAAAATAAATGGAAGCTAGAAGCCTTGTCAGCCACCAGCATAGCTGGTGGTTTTCTTGTTTTTCTCTACGAGAAAAACTGGCTTGAAGCCATAA
>NZ_VMLM01000108.1:0-2379 GCF_013276695.1 Streptococcus sp. 4155 | reverse complement strand
TGGTCGACAAATCACAATTGGCAATCCAAAAATCTCTGGAAGAGCTTGAAACTTTGAAGAAATCTCTGATGCAGGAGTATTTTAGCTGATATTCTGCCATTGTAATTACGGTAATGATTTGTTATAATACAACAAAGGAGGAAATCAGATGGTAGTAAAAACAAGAAAACAAGGAAATTCAATCACCATTACGATTCCAAGTGAATTTAATATTCCAAGTGGTGTAAAATACGAAGCTAAATTGTTACCAAGTGGTGAGATTATCTTTACTCCTGAAGAATTGGATCAGCAGGTTTCTTATGTATCTGATGATGCCTTTGACTTAAATTTAGATAAAATATTTGACGAATACGACGATGTTTTCAAAGCTTTGGTGGAAAAATGACAATCTATCTAACAGAAAAGCAAATTGAAAAAATAAATGCTTTAGCAATTCAACGGTATTCTCCAAATGAGAAAATTCAAACAGTTAGTCCTTCTGCCTTAAATATGATTGTGAACTTACCAGAACAATTTGTCTTTGGGAAGCCTCTTTATCCAACAATTTTTGATAAAGCAACGATACTATTTGTCCAATTGATAAAGAAGCATGTTTTTGCTAATGCTAATAAAAGAACTGCTTTCTTCGTTTTGGTCAAATTTTTACAATTAAATAGCTATCATTTTTCTGTAACGGTAGAAGAAGCAGTAAAAATGTGTGTGACCATCGCAGTAGAATCTTTAACTGATGAAAAAATGACAAGCTACTCCAAATGGGTTTCTGAACATTCTGTTAGGGAAAAGGTCAAAAAGTAACCTAGTATGCTGGATTTGAATGAGCACAAGAAAATAAATGAACAGACAATATTAGAATTCTGTAATGCAGAAACTGATATTGTCTCTTTTTATTGATGAATAAGAAAGTGAGAAATTATGGAATCAAAAGTTACAATTATCATGCAAGAAATGTTACCTCTTTTAAATAATGAACAATTACTAGCATTGAGAGAGAGTTTAGAACATCATCTAGTAGACGGAAAAAAGCAGCAGAAGTATTCGAATAATAACCTGTTGAAACTCTTTATTACCGCCAAACAGGTAGAGGGCTGTAGCTCAAAAACAATTCGTTATTACCAGAGGACGATTGAAAACTTGTTTAATGGTATTAAGGAGTCTGTGACACAACTCACAACAGATGATTTAAGGAGTTATTTAGCAAATTACCAGTCTGAAAAGGATTGTAGTAAGGCAAATTTAGACAATATTAGGCGTATATTGTCTTCTTTTTTTGCTTGGCTTGAGCAAGAGGAATATATCATTAAAAATCCCATTCGACGGATAAAGAAAATTAAGACTGAGCAAAATGTGAAGGAAACTTATACAGATGAACATTTGGAAATTATGCGCGATAACTGTGAAAATTTGAGAGATTTGGCAATAATAGACCTACTAGCATCGACAGGTATGCGTGTAGGGGAGCTTGTACAGTTGAATCGTTCAGATATTGATTTTGAAAACAGAGAGTGTGTTGTCTTTGGTAAAGGAAAGAAGGAGAGACCAGTATATTTTGACGCTCGTACGAAAATTCATTTAAGAAACTATCTTAACGACAGAAAAGATAGTCACCCTGCTCTTTTTGTAACGTTAGTTGGAAAAGTCCAGAGGCTTGGAATTGCTGGTGTAGAGATTCGCTTAAGAAAGTTAGGAGACAAACTCGGTATACAAAAGGTTCACCCACATAAGTTCAGAAGAACTTTAGCGACTAAGGCAATTGATAAAGGTATGCCTATCGAGCAAGTCCAAAAACTGCTAGGTCATAGCAAGATTGACACAACCCTGGCCTATGCCATGGTCAATCAAAATAATGTCAAGCATTCACACCAAAAATTCATCTCTTAAAAGCAAATCCCGATTTAACGAGATGTTTGGGGATTTTTATACTACATTATTCCCCAAATATAAAATAGGTGAAAAATTTGAAGTTTCTAGTGGAAGTACACCATCAAGAGATAATAAATTATATTGGGATAGCGGAACGATTAATTGGGTAAAAACAACTGAGGTAATAAATAGAGAAATTACGGAAACTGAGGAAAAAATCACAAAATTTGCTTTAGAAAATACATCTCTTAAACTTTTTCCAGTTGATACAATATTAATTGCTATGTATGGTCAAGGACAAACAAGAGGAAGAAGTGCAATCCTCAAAGTTGAATCTACTAGCAACCAAGCATGTGGGGCTATATTTCCAAATAAAATAGACAATCCAGTTTTTATTTGGCATCAATTAATGCTAAGGTATAGCGAATTACGAGAACTTGGACGAGGAGGAAATCAACCTAATTTAAACGGTCAACTGATTAAAAATTTTGAACTGATTTTCCCCCCTCTAGCCCTCCA
>NZ_VMLM01000107.1:0-3429 GCF_013276695.1 Streptococcus sp. 4155 | reverse complement strand
AAGTTTTACCATGCGAGGAACTACGAGAATGCCCCTATTTTCGATTTTAATTAGTCAGACGGTAAATAATACCAGAGTAGTAAACAAGGCGGATATGGGCTTATATGGGCTTGTTTGTGATGGGTGTTTTTGGTATAATGTTTTCGCCCCTCAATTTAATTCATGAAGGGAGGTGTTATATATGCTAGAGTTGTTTTCCCTTTTTCTAGCTCCGTTACTTGTTAACGTACTATCGGAGCTTTTCAAGTTATGGATAAAGAGACGTAGCAAGTAGCTTTTAACCCTTTAAGAGGGTAGCAAAAACCCCCATCGCTGTAACGGTGGGGCTTTTTAGTTACATATGCTAGAAGCACTGCTTTTCCCTTTATACTTTCATTCTAGCATACAAGCCCCAATATTTCAAGAGTTTTATTTTTTTTTTGATATTGTTTAGAGCGCTTTAAGCGTTCCTAAAATGCCGAAGTGTTGAAAATCGTCTAAATTATACCGCATTAGAGAGTTATAGCATGATGACAGGGTATTGACTTACCTTTTTTGTTTTTCTGAATAATATGGTATAATAGTCATGTAACCGCCTGAATCTTTCCCGTTATTTCAGTTCAGGCGATATTAGACAAGTTGTCAGTAGCTAGCTTGTCTTTTTTTGTTGCTTTAAAACTGTTTTTTTCGTATTCTTTCGTAGTCCAGTGACTTTTTGAAGAGGTCAGCTAGTCCCGTTACATTTTGGTTTGCTAACAATTCCATATAATGCGCCCTTGAGTCTTTTGAGATGATGATAGGAGCGTTTAGATACTTCATAGCCAAGTACATAAGTATCAGGCGACCAGTACGACCGTTACCATCGCTAAATGGGTGAATCCGTTCAATCTGGATATGGGTGTCTGCTAAAATCTCTAATACTTCTTTTTCATTCTGAGCATGCTCCAAACGATAAGCAGTATTATCCGCCCATTGTGTCATCAAGTAGGGCGTTTCTGCTGGGCTAGCCGTTTGAAATTCCGCCCCGATAATGGCATTTTGAACTTGCTTAAATTGTCCGCGATCATGTTGCAGCCTATCCACTAATAAGGCGTGAAAATCTTGAACCAGCCCCACAGTAAGAGCTTGATGGTTTGCCAATGAGTCCAAGAGATAAGAAAAGGCCTGTTTATGGTTTTCAATCTCATAAAACTCACGAATACTTTTGCCGTTGCGTGGCAAGGTGCTTTCTAAGATAATGCTGACGGTTTCGGGTAGAGAGATAGTATTCCCTTCAATACCGCTAGAATGGTAGGCCATGCGTACTAGTATATCGTCCAGATAGTTTTGTGAGTAGGTCATAATTCTCCTTTCTATTTGTCACTTTTGCCCATTTTTGCGCTTTAGTCTGTAAAATCGGCTTTCTATTCTTCATTTTCCTCCGTTTTTGCACAATAGACCATGAAAAGATGGTTGCTATTGGCGAATATGGGGGAGTTTTTAATTCTCTCTATATATACTCACGACTTCGCCGATGGTGCGTATATCGTTGTCTTCGTCTAGTTGAATATCAGCACATTCAGGGTTGAGACTTTCTAAATACCCTTGACGCAGTTTCTTGACGTAGTTAGCGCCGTCTACTTGGAAGATACCGATAGTGTTATAGTCAACTTGAGGTGCATTCTTTATAAAAAGATAGTCGCCGTTTTTTATCTTTGGCTCCATAGAGTTGCCAACGACATAAGCGATAGCGTCATAGTCGTCTGGTATTTCATCAGTATAAAAGCATTTTTCCATGTTTAGGTTATCGTCTTGGGTTATTCCGTTTCCAGCGGTTACAACTCCGATAACAGGGAGCGTCTTGCTTTCCCTGTAGTCGTCCAGACTGATAATATTTTCTGATACTATGTTTTCGTTTTTCTGCTCTAGCAGTTGCTTCTCAAGATAAGTCAAGGCCTTTGCTTGTCTTGGTGGAGTTAGTTGATCATAGATGGCTTGAACTGGGGAAGTGGTAGGTGTTTCTGAGTTAATAGCTGGGAAAAGGTCATCAACAGAAACATTAAAGACATCGGCAAGTTGAAAGATTGTGTTTTGTCTTGGTGAACGGTATCCTTTTTCATAATTGGCTATTGTTGATTTTCCAACACCTAGAATTTTAGCAAGTTCGACTTGAGACCAGCCGTTTCTTTTTCTATGTAACTTTATTTGTTGCCCGATAAATAAAGCCAATTCACTAGAATCCATGTTCAGTCCTCCTTTCTTTTATCAACTATATCATACTAGCTTTTCTCACAAAAAGCAAACTTTTTTTGTTTTTTTACAAAAAAACCTTGCCAAGTTCACGGAAAGGGGGTAGAATGTATTTTGTGAGCTGTTCACATTTCGCAAACCACTGAAAGGAGGAAAGATATTATTGCAAGAAAAACTAGTAAAAATCCGAAAAGAAAACGGCGTTACTCAGTCCGACCTTGCTAAACTTTTGGGGATTTCAAAAAATTCTTATAGTTCAAAGGAGCAAGGAAAGACAGATTTCAAAATTTCTGAAATGTTCAAAATCGCTAACCACTTTAAAAAAAGCATTAGCGATATTTTTACACAGTAGAAGTTCACGAAAAGCAAGAAAGGAGCGAACTAATCGCAATACTATATTACATCTACAAGATACTCCACTGGTGCTTTACCACTGGGGATTGACAACAAAAAAGTCACTTGCTGAACGTTTGGCGACTGAAGCAAGCGACTGAATCAAGAGTATAGATATTTTTCTATACCTAGATTATAGCATAATACAGCGGTTTCCGCTAGTACATTGAAAATAAAATAAGGTACGCTGGGAAGATTTTAAATTTTTTTCGGTTTAGGGGTTGACATTTAAGACGACAAGAATTATAATAATTTATGTCGTCAAGAAAGGAGGCAATCCGATGACTGACAAAATAAAGAAAGTAGGACGTCCGAAGGGAGAAAACTCTAATACCGTAAAATTAACAGTCAGAGTTAGCGAACAGCTAAATAGTAAGCTGGAAGAGTACGGTAAAAAGAATGGTTTGACAAAACCTGAAACCTTGAGAAAAGCCTTTGAAAATCTTACTAAATAAAAAATACCTTGCAACTTGTCAAACGCCAATCCGAGAAGTTGCAAAGTATCCGCCCCCACAAATGAGGTACGTAAATATCTTATCATGCGTACTCTTATTTGTCAAACATAGAAATAGAGTGCGCTTTTTGCGTACCCAAAAAATGAGGTAAAGAATGGGAAAACAAGTATTTACACAAGAAATACTAAGAAACATACAAGAAGAAAATGGAATCATCACAGTAGACTTAATACTAGACGCTTTACCAACTTGGTCAGAAAAAGACATCAAGGGGCGCTTATCAAATTGGCGTTACCGTAAAGTTATTGACTACAGGGTAGAAGATGGGGAATTTAGTGAGATTTTCCTACTAAAAAGCAAGCAGGAGATAAAA
>NZ_VMLM01000106.1:0-1548 GCF_013276695.1 Streptococcus sp. 4155 | reverse complement strand
TATTCTTGCAAAATCTCCTTTGATTTCTCTGGTGTGATGTCCTTTGTCGGTGTTTCAAGGGCTAGGCGTGTGAGATACTCTAATACTTCTTTCCTGTTGATGTAGTCGTCTTTAATTGCCTTGTTTGGTTTCCCTTTAAAGACCTTGGTAAATGGTAGAATCTTAAACCGCCTGTCAATCGCTGACCTGTCCCCGTTCATTCTTGGTAAGCCGTTGGATGACTGGATAATAGTCATATTCAAGCATAAACTATAGGGGCGCTTCCCTTTGTCCTCTATAGTCATAATGTCCCCAGTCGCAAGGCTAAACATATTTGACGTATCTTTAATAACTGCATCCTTTTGTACGTCGTCCCCAATAACCAGACTCTTACCTAACAGAATGGAGGTAGAAAAACGGCTTTTATCGAACTCAGTCATCTTGAGACTTGCAACGTTCTCCATGCCTACTAGATTAATAAGTAACTGCTGAAAAGTTCCTTTACCAGTCCCACCCTCGCCATAAAGCCAAAAGATATTTTTTAGGGTTCTACCTGTGACACTTGCTTTAATAATCTGGATAGCTAGGTTATATAATTCTTGATCATTGTCAAATAATTCAGCAAGCCACTTGCTGGGCTTCCAACCGTGTATAGTAGGCTCATAGGCTTCTGGGTCGTACCTTGTACGGATTTTTCTAGTTACAATAATGCTAGGTGTTAAAGGTTCAAATGTTTCCTTACTAGCGTTATATAGCTGGTTTCCGATAACCGTATAATCATTTTGGATAGACTTCAACGGGCTACGTCTAGCGATTTTGTAAATCGTATCAAAGGCTTGTTTTTCTGTCGTATCTGGTTGAATGGTTGAGATTAAATCTTGAAGTAACTCGTTATCTTCTAACCAAATCCCCTTATCAGGATGATAGAAATACAAGGGCGCTTTCTGTCCCTGCGCTTCTGGTCTGATTCTCACAAATCGGATATACTTTCTAAGAAAGTCAGCAACCCCCAAAGATTTAGATGGTCTATCTTCCCCAAGATTCTTACATACGTTGAATAAAAAGCCTTGTACCCCTTTAAAGGTTGTCAGATAGCTTTCTGATTCTTCTATTGCCTTAGTGGGTTCATGCTGCTGATTCTCTTCAATGATTTTATTTACAATGTCATTGCTATTCAAAAGCCACCTCCTTATAGAATTTTGTTGCTACTTCTAGGAAATAGCTTGCTAGGTCTTTGCGTTTAACGATTGCAGAAAACAAGTCCACCAGCTGACTAAAACTGTAGCCATTCACAAATAGCAAGCGGACAAATAGAGAAGTCTCGTACCTGGTATAAATGCCGTTACAAATCAAGTCGAAAATCCAGCCTTTCAACTCCATGCCAAGCCCCTGCCGTTGCTCGGTCAATTTGTTTACCTCTAAATCTTTCAGAATCATCAGCAAGTCAGGACTGGCCAAACCTATCTCTAAATCTCTGGTCAGTTCCCAGCCCTCTGCTTCCTCGTTTTCGTCTTTAACTGCCACATACAAACCTTTGTAGTGGAAAGCCGTCAAGCCCTCGCCTATTGG
>NZ_VMLM01000105.1:0-4698 GCF_013276695.1 Streptococcus sp. 4155 | reverse complement strand
TCTATCAAGTAGATACTTTGCGTGGTGCAAGCGGTTCAGCAGTATATGATTCTACCAATAGGGTTGTCGGAGTTCATACCAATGGGAGTAAGGCAGAACAGATGAATTATGCTGTTAAGTTAAATGAGAAGGCTCTATCTTTCATCTACTCTGTTATTAAAGGGCATTCTATTGATGGATGGAAGTTGATTAGTGATACTTGGTATTATTATAAGAATAGTAATAAACAAACAGGTTGGCAAAGTATAAATGGCAAATGGTATTATCTTGAAACCTCTGGTTCAATGTCCACAGGTTGGAAATATGTACGAGGAAGATGGTATTATTTAGATAAGACCAATGGTGATATGAAGACTGGTTGGTATAAAGATGGTTCAACATGGTACTATTTAGATCCTACTAATGGAGATATGAAAACAGGTTGGATAAAAGTATCAGGTGAATGGTATTATCTCAATTCAAGTGGTGCTATGGTTACAGGTAGTCAGACGATTGATGGTAAAGTTTATAACTTTGCTTCATCTGGTGAGTGGATTTAATATTGGAGGGTATATACATGAAACTTTTGAAAAAAATGATGCAAGTTGGATTAGCAGCAATATTCTTTGGTTTTCTAGCTACAAATGTAGTATTTGCAGATGATTCTGAAGGATGGCATTTTGTCCAAGAAAACGGAAGAACCTACTACAAGAAGGGGGACCTCAAAGAAACGGACTGGCGAGTGATTGATGGTAAGTACTATTATTTTGATTCTTTATCTGGAGAGATGGTTGTCGGCTGGCAATATATACCTGCTCCATACGAAGGGGTTACGATTGGTTCTTCTCTAAGGAAAGATATTGCTTTTAGACCAGATTGGTTTTACTTTGGTCAAGATGGGGTACTACAAGAATTTGTTGGCAAGCAAGTGTTAGAAGCAAAAACTGCTACAAATACCAACAAACATCATGGGGAACAATATGATAGCCCAGCAGAGAAACGAGTCTATTATTTTGAAGATCAGCGTAGTTATCATACTTTAAAAACTGGTTGGGTTTATGATAATGGGGACTGGTATTATTTGCAGAAGGATGGTGGCTTTGATTCTCGCATCAACAGATTGCCTGTTGGGGAGATAGCACGTGGTTGGATCAAGGATTATCCTCTAACCTATGATGAAGAGAAGCTTAAAGCGGCTCCATGGTACTACCTAGATCCAGCAACTGGCATCATGCAAATAGGATGGCAATATCTAGGTAATAACTGGTACTACCTTCGTTCATCAGGAGCTATGGCAACTGGTTGGTATCAGGAAGGCTCAACTTGGTACTATTTAGATGCTGAAAATGGTGATATGAAAACGGGCTGGCAATACCTTGGTAACAAGTGGTACTATCTCCGTTCATCGGGAGCTATGACAACTGGTTGGTATCAAGATGGTTCAACTTGGTACTACCTAAATGCAGGTAATGGAGATATGAAGACAGGTTGGTTCCAGGTTAATGGCAAATGGTACTATGCTTATAGCTCAGGTGCTTTGGCAGTGAATACGACCGTAGATGGCTATTCTGTCAATTATAATGGCGAATGGGTTCGGTAATGACAGGGAGCTTATAATTATATTAGAACACTCGCTTAATCAAAGAAGTGACTTTGTTGTACTTGACCTGACGATTGGGGAGATTAAAAGCATGTGAAATCTACACATGCTTTTTCGTTAGTTATGAGTGTTGAACTTGACTAACCATTGACAAAAGATAAGAGCAATCAAAATAAGATACAAAAATATCAATGCTAACTGCACCGAAACGCTCGATGCTATGGATAGGGCTAATAGGGAGAGCAGGGACGGAGCGAGAATGTCCACTGTGCTCAGAGCAGAGCCCACCGTCCCCATCTTGTCACTGGGGATATAGGCAAAGACAGCTGCTTGTAGGCGAGGGCTGAGAATGCCGATAATCGTAGAACTGATGAAACTGGTCATGAAAATTACGATATAGGCTTGACAAAGGATACTAGTTATTAGAGCCAATAGGGAAATCTCACAGAAAACCAAGAGGTGCGTGAAACGGATATTTTTAAATAGATTACTGCTGGTCATATTGCCAAGGATAGCTCCACAAGAAATGATGATGGAGAGCAGGGCGAGGAGTTGCCCAATGCTCAGTTGTGCTAGTGTCTGTTGGATGAAGCGGAGGGCAATCAACCGAGGAGACACATCCAAGATGGCAATCATACTGGTCGTCAGAAACAGTAGTATGACGGTATCTTTTAACCTCAGGAGCACAGCCAGCGACTGTTTAAGATGTTGAAAATATTTCTTAAAACTCAGTGCTGTATGTGACATTTCAATCCTTTTTTCAACCTCATACAAGGTATGTCGAATAACATACAGGCCCCAAAAGGCAATGACAAAAGTCAGAGTGTTGATAAGGGAAATAGTTTGAATACTCATAACATTGATAAGGAATGCACCAGCTAGATTGGCGACAATGCGGACAACCCTCATCAGAGACTGCCTGAACCCCATGGCATCATGCAGGTCGTCCTTAATTACACTGATGTAGAGGGCGTTCATCATGTAGGCAGACAGGTAGCTCAAGGTGTCAGAGATAAGGTTGATGATGACAATCATAATGACTGAAACTAATGAAAAGGGCGACAAGACGAGAAATACTGTCAAAATAGCGTAGAGCAGGATTTTGATTTTGGCAATCCAGAGTGCGTGTTTGACTCTATTTTCTTGAAAATCTCCTAGAATTCCGAGAAAGAGTTGCGATAGTAGGGGAACCACCTCTGAAATGGAAATCAGTAAAATCGCTAGCGGAGCGAAATTGTACTGAGCCACATAATTGATAATGGCGAGGTAGAAAATACTGTCGCCGAATGATGAAAAACAGCTGTTTAGCAGCAACTGTCTATATATGTTGTTTGTCCAAAATAATTTCATACTTTTCTCCTTATTTCTGCACATCGAATGGGAATTTATTATTTAATAGACACCAATATACCCCCATGCTTCAAACAAATCTGCTTTACTCCTATCTCCTTGAAACATCAGTAAATCGTGATCATCTCGTTCAGAACATGCTAAAATTACCTGTTGGATTTTTTTCATCAGTAATTTGTTTTGATTGTAGACAGTGGTTTGTAGTAAGCTAGTTATTCCGTGGCAATATCCTGTCATCATTTTTAGATGATGGTTAAAAACAAATTATTGATATTTACTAATAATATCTTTGTTTCCGTCACAATCGTACATACAAAGATATAAGATTATTCCGGAAATTCCTTTGCACCAAGAAAGTTGTAAATTTCCTAAATTTTTAGTATTAGAAGTAACTTTTTCTAATAATTTTTTTAATTCAGTATGGAATGTATGGAGATCATTATAGAACATAGAAGGTTCTAAGACTTTAGAATAGGCAAATAAAGCCTATGCAATTCCACAATATCCATGAGCAAAGCTATAGTCTAAAATGCTTTCTTTGGCTGTATCTCTTTGTAGGAAATAATGCTAAATTTCCCCTATACTATTGTGGATGAAAATTTTAAGAGTATTGTCATTAGTAAATTGATAGTATTTTATTAATGACAATAGGACACCAGATTTTCTCAATGCAAAGTCTATTTCCTCTAGAGTATCATAATTCTCTATTAATTTCTTAGCGGTGACGTTTGCTAATTGTAGATAGTATTGATTTTTACTGATAGAAAATAAATGTAGGAGTAACCATAGATAGCCTGAATCACCAAATAGCAGCGAGTATTGATATTCATATGTGTGTGTCGTTCTAATTGTCACTGCTTTCTTGATGATAGAGAGTATTTTAGAATCCAGTTCTGGGGGGGCAATTTATTTAGAGGAAACAGTAGTCCAGCTATTCCGTGTTGGAATGATAAATTACTTACGAAATTTCCAAATTCTGTTGAAGAAGTGATCCTTCCTTCAGAATTTACAGTTTTATCTAGTAAAAATCGTAGAACACTATTACATTCCGTTTTGTAATCATATTTATGTTCCTCTATTTTTTTAATTTTGACTAAATTATTTGTTTGACTTAAATTTAGTAGGTATTGTAACCAAAATAGTTGCTCATCTGTGAGCTGACCTTGAGTATGTGATAGTTCTAGTAATTGAATAGGATCCTTTAGTTAGATTCGATCAATCCATAACATAACAACATTTTTAGGACAACTTGTCAAATATTAGTATATATTTTTACATCTTGAATTGTCAAATTAAGTGCATAACTTTCCCGTAGCATATGTACTGACCCCCAAAAGTTAGACAATTAATTTATCCAAAGGATTTAGTTCTGTACTGCACAGGACTAAGTCCTTTTAGTTTTACCTTAATTCGTTTATTGTTGTAGTAATCAATATAGTCTACAATAGCTTGTTCCAATTGCTTAAGCGACTGAAACGACTTCTCATAACCGTAAAACATTTCCGATTTCAGAATCCCAAAGAAGGACTCCATCATACCGTTGTCTGGGCTGTTGCCCTTGCGTGACATGGATGCTTGAATTCCCTTACTCTCTAGGAACCGATGATAAGAATCGTGTTGATATTGCCAGCCTTGGTCACTATGGAGAATCGTATTCTCATAGCGCTTCTCTTTGAATGCCTGTTCCAACATTGTTTGTACTTGTTCTAAGTTGGGTGAAGTTGAAAGATTATAGGCGATAATTTCACTATTAAAGCCATCTAAACCTG
>NZ_VMLM01000104.1:13147-25223 GCF_013276695.1 Streptococcus sp. 4155 | reverse complement strand
ACTGTTTTGAGGTTGTGGATAAAACTGACGAAGTCAGTAACCATACCTACGGCAAGGCGACGTTGACGTGGTTTGAAGAGATTTTCGAAGAGTATGAGTTTATTTTTTACCTGACTTGTCCATATTCCAGAAGTCTGTCACGGCTCCGCGTGAAGCAGATGATACGATGTGGGCATATTTACCGAGGACACCACGGCTATAAAGTGGTGGCAAGGTTGTTTCTGCCTTGCGTTTTTCAAGTTCTTCTTCGGATACGGCCATGGAAATTTCTTTGGTATCTTGGTCAACCGTAACGATATCGCCTGTACGAAGATAGGCAATTGGTCCACCATCCTGAGCTTCAGGAGCGATATGTCCAACAACCAGACCATAAGTACCACCAGAGAAACGTCCATCCGTCAAGAGGGCCACCTTGTCTCCTTGACCTTTACCAACGATCATTGAAGAAAGGGACAGCATCTCAGGCATACCAGGACCACCCTTAGGTCCAACGAAACGAACAACGACTACATCGCCATCAACGATTTCATCTGTCAAAACAGCCTGAATGGCATCTTCTTCTGAGTCAAAGACCTTAGCTGGCCCAACGTGACGACGCACTTTAACACCTGATACCTTGGCAACTGCACCGTCAGGAGCAAGGTTTCCGTTCAAGATGATAAGCGGACCGTCCGCACGTTTTGGATTTTCAAGTGGCATGATAACTTTTTGACCTGGTGTGAGGTCTGCAAAGTCAGCCAAGTTCTCAGCAACTGTCTTACCAGTACATGTGATGCGATCTCCATGAAGGAATCCATTTGCCAACAAGTACTTCATAACCGCAGGGACACCACCGACTTCGTAGAGGTCTTGGAAGACATACTGACCAGATGGTTTCAAGTCGGCCAAGTGAGGCACACGCTCTTGGATCGTATTGAAGTCCTCAAGTGACAAGTCAACATTGGCAGCATGGGCAATGGCAAGCAAGTGAAGAGTGGCGTTTGTAGAACCACCGAGAGCCATCGTCACAGTGATGGCATCTTCAAAGGCTTCACGAGTCAAGATATCTGATGGTTTGAGACCAAGCTCCAACATCTTAACAACAGCACGTCCTGCTGCTTCGATATCTTCTTTCTTATCAGCTGATTCAGCTGGGTGAGATGAAGAACCTGGCAAACTCATACCCAAAACTTCGATAGCAGTCGCCATGGTATTAGCAGTATACATACCACCACAGCCACCAGGGCCAGGGCAGGCATTACATTCAAGACGTTTCACGTCCTCAGCTGTCATGTCACCGTGGTTCCATTTTCCGATACCCTCAAAGACAGAAACCAAGTCAATGTCTTTGCCATCAAGATTTCCCGGTGCAATCGTTCCACCATAGGCAAAGACTGCAGGGATATCCATATTGGCAATGGCAATCATAGATCCAGGCATGTTCTTGTCACAGCCACCGATAGCGACGAAGGCATCCACGTTGTGACCACTCATAGCCGCCTCGATGGAGTCCGCGATGATGTCACGAGATGTTAGAGAGAAACGCATACCAGGCGTTCCCATAGCGATCCCGTCTGCTACGGTAATAGTTCCAAACTGTACAGGCCAAGCGCCTGCAGATTTGACACCTTCTTTAGCCAGTTTCCCGAAATCATGCAAGTGAATGTTACATGGTGTATTTTCCGCCCAAGTCGAAATCACTCCCACAATCGGTGTTTCAAAGTCCTTATCTGTCATACCAGTCGCACGAAGCATAGCACGGTTTGGTGATTTTACCATACTGTCATAAATGCTACTGCGGTGACGTTTATCTAATTCAGTCATTTGTTCCCTCCCATTTCAGTTTTTACTATTATAGCACATTTTAAAGGCAATGAACAGAAGAAAATTCTTGAATTTTCAGAAAATTCTATATACATATGAAATATTTAAAATTAAAAACAACAAAGCGGATTAGTGCACTTTCTGATGACCAGAATATGCTTTTTAATCCGCTTTCTTTAAATAACGTACTGTAATTGTTACAAAAATTCTTTCAGAACAGTGTATTCAACATCTATCTTGCATTATAAATTTCTAGAACTTTCTCTTTTATATTCGATTCACTCAAACCATACTCATTAAGAAGATAATCCACTTTCCCTACTTGACCGAATCTTTCTTGAACACCCATCCGATGAATTTTTGTTATTCCATCATCAGAGAATAATTCACATAAAGCACTGCCAATTCCACCTATCTGATTGTGGTTTTCTACAGTAAATATAGTTTTTCCACTTAACATTGTTTTTATCTGTTCTGGTATCGGTTTGATTCTAAATAAATCTATCACACCTACTGAATAACCTAATTTAGACAGTTCATCTGCAACTCGAATACTTGGAGCAACCATTATGCCAGAAGCAACGATTACAAGATCTTCCCCGTGTCTTAACTCAATGTAGCCTTTAGAAAAATCTTCTCCACCTTGATAGACAGCCTCTGGAGCTTTTCGAATTGTTCGAATATATTTTAGTCCTTTTAATTCTAATGTCTGGTTCAAGATTTCACGAAATTGGATATCATCAGTTGCTTCGAAAATGATCGATTTAGGAATTAAACGTAACAATCCAATTTCTTCAAATGGCATATGTGTCCCACCATTCATTTCCGCAGTTACTCCTGCATCTGATCCAATAACAGTGGCATCCAATTGTGCGTATCCAAGAGAAATAAATAATTGATCAAATACTCTTCGTGAAGCAAAAGGGCCAAATGTATGAAGATAAGGTCTAAACCCCTGAATAGACAAGCCTGCTGCAAGGCCGACCATTTCTGCTTCCATAATCCCAACATTCACATAACGGTCTCCAAAGTCCTTTTCAAGATTATGAGTAGCCATCGAACTTGACAAATCGGCTTCTAAGACTACTATATCAGAATCACTTTGATTAGCCTCTAAAAGGAAGTCTCTATATACATGCCGTAATTCTTTCGTGCTTCTCATCATTCTGTTTCCTCCAATTCCTGACTTAATCTTTCTACAACTGAAGTTAACATTTGTTTCTCCTCTACAGTAGGGCGAAGATGATGATTGGATTTCATTTCTTCCAGCTCTTGAACCCCTTGACCTTTAATAGTATCTAATACAATGCACTTAGGTGATGAATTATTTGACTGTTTTAATTGGACAATCCCTTCATAAATTTCTCTAATATCTGAACCCTTGACCCTAATGGATTCAAATCCAAATGCTGAAAATTTTTCTACGAAGTCACCTGGATTACAAATATCCTTTGTAAAACCATCTAATTGTTTTTTGTTATCATCAACAAATACAATTAAGTTGGATAACTGTTGCTGAGAAGCAAACTGTATAGCCTCCCAACATTGTCCCTCATTTAACTCACCATCTCCAACAATAGCATAGGTATAAAAGGGACTTTTTCTTATTCTCTGACCATATGCAAGTCCGGTTGCAACACTAATTCCCTGTCCTAAAGAGCCAGTTGTCATATCTATGCCCGGCGTTAGATTTCTATCAGGATGAGACGGTAATTTGGTTCCATTTGTATTTAAAGAATATAAGAATTCTTTGTCAAAGAAACCATTCAAATAGAGTGTACTGTATAGAGCTGGTCCTCCATGACCTTTTGATAATATGAAATAATCTCTATCTCGTGATGCAAATATTTCTGGAGTCATTGGCATTATTTCACCATAAAGCACTGCTAGAACTTCTACGATAGACAGACTTCCTCCGTAATGTCCGAATCCAAGATGATTCAATGTTCTAAGAGTATTTAATCGGATGTTAGTCGCAAATTTTCTTAACTCATCTTCTCTATTTTCACTTAAAATCATCCCTTATTCCTCCTTTACAGATGGCTTTTTAATAAAGGATACTCCAAACATAACTGCTAAAATAAGAACAAGACCAATGACAATGCCTGCTTGTGAGCCAAATTGATTTAACATTCCTAAAATAATTCCTGATAGACCAAAATCTGCATCTGAGAAAGTTGATCCTTGGAAACCAAGTCCTCCCAAAACTGGCATTAAAAAGACTGGAAGAAAACTAATTAAAATACCTTGTAAAAATGCTCCAATAGTAGCTCCACGAACACCACCAGATGCATTCCCAATAACACCTGCAGTCGCTCCACAGAAGAAATGAGGCACAACACCTGGTAAGATAACAACCGTTCCTGAAGCAATCATAATTGCCATACTTACTAAACCACCAATAAAACTAGAGATAAATCCAATTAGAACTGCATTGGGTGCATAAGTATAAACAATCGGACAATCCAAAGCAGGTTTTGAATTAGGTACAAGACGCTCTGAAATACCTTTAAAGGCTGGAACAATTTCACCCAAAATAAGGCGAACACCTGCTAAAATAACAAATACCCCTGCTGCAAATTGACCTGCTAATTGTAAAGCATAAACTAGACCACTTGTACCACTACTGATTTCTTTTTCTATATATTCTGACCCTGCAAAGATAGCTACAATAATGTAAATAACTGCCATAGATAAAGTGATACTAACAGTACTATCACGTAAAAAAGCTAAACTCTTTGGAAATTTAATGTCCTCTGTTGATTTTGATTTGTCACCGATAAGGCTACCAGTAAAACCACTCAACCAATATCCCAAAGAACTGAAATGACCTAAAGCCACCTTGTCATTTCCAGTTAATTGAACCATATATTTTTGAACAAATGCTGGGGAAATACTCATAATAATACCGAGTGCTAATCCTCCTAGTAAGATAAGAGGCAAGCTAGTAAAGCCAGCAACTGATAAAATGACCGCAATCATACATGCCATATATAGAGTGTGGTGCCCTGTTAAAAAAATATATTTAAATCGAGTAAAACGAGCGATTAAGATATTGAACACCATGCCTGCAAACATAATCAGTGCAGTAGCTGAGCCATATGTTGTTAAAGCTACAGCTACAATTGCTTCATTATTCGGCACAACGCCAGATAAATGAAAAGCATGCTCAAACATGGTACCAAATGGATTTAAAGAATTTTGTACAATTCCTGCACCACCAGATACAACTAAGAAACCAACAAAGGTCTTAATTCCACCTTTAATAATATCAGGTAATTTCTTCTTCTGAAGAACTAATCCTAAAATTGCAATTAAAGCTACTAAAATAGCTGGTGTACTAACAATATCCAATATGAACTTCATCATGACGCTAGCCTCCTATATAAGTCCTTTTTCTTCACAAAGTTTAGTAATTAATTCTCGTAGTTCATCCATATCAATAATACTATTTAAGATACGAACATCTCCAAGATGACTAGCTGAATCAGCTAGATCACGACCAACAATCCAAATATCAGCTGCATTTGGATCTGCTCCACCTAAATCATAATGTTCAACTTCTACATCCGAAACATTCAAATCACTCAATACAGATTCAATATTCATCTGTACCATAAAACTTGAACCTAATCCTGAACCACAAGCTGTACCAATTTTTAACATTATCTAATCCTCCTGTTTAATTATCATTTTAATGTCATCATAGTTTTTTGATGATATTAAAGTTTGAACATGATTTTTATCTCTTAAAATTGTTGTTAAATGTGACAAAGCCTTTAAATGACTCTCATTATCAATGGCTGCAATACAAATCAACAATCTTACCTCTTGTTCTGGATTATCCAATAAATAAATCGGTTCTTCCAAAACTAACATTGACATTCCTATTTCATTCACACCTTCATCTGGCCGAGCGTGAGGAATTGCTACTCCCTTCCCTAAATTAATAAAAGGCCCAAACTCTTCTACTTTTTGAATCATTGCCTCAGGGTAGTTCTCAGTTATCTTATCTTGATCCAAAAGCGGTTTAGCTGCTAAACGAATCGCCTCCTTCCATCCTAATTTTTGCGAACTAACCTGATAGGTTTCTTTGGTAATGAGTTGTTCTAGCACTGGTACAATTTCCTTTCTATCATTTTTTTGGTAAAGATAATTCTTTAACGCCAATCTTAATTCCAATTCTTGTGTAATAATTCCATATCTTTTGACAATATTCAGGATTTGTTCAATCTCAAAATCCCCATACTCTAAATTCGGAAAATCTTTTAACACTAGTTCTACTAGTTGTATTGCTTGCTCTTCAGTCATCATAACCGAAACTAGATAATTTGGCTTTTCTGTCTCCACCTTTATGGTAGAAAAAACCATATCATAGTCACTACTAGCTTTCACCTGTAAATCATCAATCTTTGAGGTTCCTATAAACTCAATTTGAGGAAATAATGCTAATAGATTCTCTTTTAACATCAATGAAGAACTAACACCATTAGGACAAATGATTGCTGCTTTATAGCATTTTTGAGGCAAAGTATCTGCTTTCTTTAAATAACCTCCGAAATGGATAACAAAATATGCTGTTTCACTATCAGGTATGGGATTGTCAATAGCGTCCATCAAGGGCATCAAAGAATCTTTGACTAATTCAAATAAATCAGGATAATGTTCTTTAACATGCAATACATATTCATTTGAACTAGGTAGGCCGAACTTTAATCTATAGTAAGCCGGTATAAGGTGGCGGCGAAGATTTTCTCTCAATCCTTCCCTTTGTTTAAAATGTAACAAAGAAATATCTTCCATTCTACTTATAATAGCCTCTGTTAATTGATTAAAGTAAACCGGAGCAACATCTACTTCACCTTCAAAGCAACTTGATAATAAAACAGTGATATAGCGATAATCATCCTCAGAAAACACCGTATCTATAATTCCCAAATCAACCACTGTATCCAATAAAATAGTCGTTATATCTTGAATAACAGGAGATACTAATGTCTCTGAAAGACATACTCTTTCAACATCCCTTTGATACCTACACAGAATGAATACTAAACCGAAAAGGTAAACTTTTAATTGATTAACAATAGGTACTAGCTGTAGCTTCTCATAATAATCTTTAACTACCTGATTTATCAAATCATAAGTTAATGAATACCCCCAACTGGATAAAACATAATCCAAACCCCAAATCCCTATGGAGGATTCCAGCAACTCACTAACCATTTGAAAAGCTAAGCGGTGCTTATTCCACTCTGAACCGTGTAAAGTATAACCTTTTGCTCTACTGTACCCTAGCTCCAAATCATTATCTAACATAATCTTTCTTAATGATTGAATATCAGATAAGGTTGTATTCTTACTTACTTTCAAAAAGTCTTGGTAATGATTATTCGATATAAAATCTAATCGGCAAAAAGTGTAAAGATAGATTAAAGCTAAGCGAGTCGACTTTGGTAAAACCAATTCATCCGACTTAATAATATCTGTCAAAGACTGCTTCGTACGATTTGATAAACTATAGCGACCTTGCTTTTTATCCAGCACTATCCCTTTATTAGCTAAATAAGGCACTAAATAATCTATTCCTTCTTTGACTTCCTTTATAGGTAAGCTCACCTTAACAGATAACTCATATAATGATAGCTCACAATGATCCATCAAAGTCA
Organism: Streptococcus sp. 4155; assembly: GCF_013276695.1. Taxonomy (NCBI): domain Bacteria; kingdom Bacillati; phylum Bacillota; class Bacilli; order Lactobacillales; family Streptococcaceae; genus Streptococcus; species Streptococcus sp. 4155. Next base: position 17,751 of record NZ_VMLM01000104.1, on the reverse strand, counting down.
TCAAAATAACTAGTGCTCTATAATCAAACATTTCTCTTCCTTTCTAACTACAATTATAGTGTAAAAGTTATAAGAATAAAAGAGTATTTGAGCACAATATAATCTCACCTTTTAAAAGAAATTATTGGGCTGAAAGTTTTTAGTGATTATTTTTCAACTTTCTATTGACGTTATAAATTAAAGCGATATCATTTAGATAACAATTAATAGGAATGGTTGAAATGGCACTAGAACGGCTCAATGAAGGGGAATTGGTAGAGCTTGACAAAGAGCGAAAAGCTGCCATGGTTTCAAATCTCCTTGTCGTTCTTTGTGGCAATCATGATGCACAACCAATTGTCAACACAGGAAGTCTTTACTAAAGATGGCTGAAGCTAAAAAAAAGCAGATCCCCCTTCGACTCTCAACAAAGTTATACGCTGCACTCGCATCATGGGCAGAAGATAACTTCCGATCAGTCAATGGGCAAATCGAGTATCTCCTCACAGAATGTGTCAAGCAACGGAAAAAAGACGGAAAATACGTATCAGAAACCATTGACGAACCATTTGAGATTGATATTTAACACCTTCTCCTGTCTGCTAGGTCTGACAGGAGAATTTTTTCATCTTTTTTTGTCAAGTAACTTTACTTTACAAAAAAAATGTGTTATTCTAGTATGGTTGATGAAAATCAGTAGATTGAATCGAATATAAATACCTAAAGGAGAAATCAAAATGGCAGTACCTGCACGTCGCACTTCAAAAGCGAAGAAAAACAAACGTCGTACACACTACAAAGTAACAGCTCCATCTGTAAACTTTGACGAAACTACTGGAGATTACTCACGTTCTCACCGTGTATCACTTAAAGGATACTACAAAGGACGTAAAATCGCTAAAGCTGCATCAGCTGAATAATAGAAGGGAGATACCATGCGCGTAAATATTACACTTGAACACAAAGAATCTGGTGAACGCTTGTACCTTACTTCTAAAAACAAACGTAACACTCCAGACCGTCTTCAATTGAAGAAATACTCACCAAAACTTCGCAAACACGTTGTGTTTACCGAAGTTAAGTAAGCATTCAATACGAATCAATACAGAAGAAAAACGCTTAAGATGCGTTTTTTTCTTTTTGTCAACTATACTTATATTTCAATTCAAACTCTACTCGTCCTACAATCTTTTTTTGTAAAGCTGATTTGAATCAGGTAATTTTAGGACGTTACTACACTTTACTGCACTCTACTGCACTCTACTGCACTCTACTGCACTCTACTGCACTCTACTTAACCAATGTATAGTATTGATTTCTATCTTGCTTGCTAGTGCCATGCCATTCAAGTATTCCTTTATTTGCAAGATTCCTTAATAACTTACTAGCAAAATTTCTACTTCGATTAGTTATTTCAGAAGCTAGAGATGTTGTCATTTTTTCACCTGTATTATACATGATGTGTAAAATAGTTTTTTCATCATCGTTTAGATCACTAAATTGGTCATATTTTTGTGCAATTTTATCACTAACTCTTAAATTCCTACTGACAATATTATTTTCTAAAGTTAACATAACCTTATTCCCCGATTCAGAATATTTTGGTTCATGTAGAAAGAATGATTCCATTTCTGTATAGATACGTTTCACCCCTTCATTCATTTCCCTAACCCACCCAAATTCTGTCAAAATTCTAGCTATACGAGGATTTCTAGAAAAGCGTTCATGTTTTATATTCTCAACTGTAACAATATTTGGTAATTTGCCTGGACTATGAATTTCCAAACGATTATCAAACATCATAACTCTAATATAATCACCTGATACTGAGTAATTCCTATGCGTCACTGCATTGACAACTCCCTCAAACCAAGCAAATTCAGGATATTCAGGTAGAATTTGGAATTGGCCATTATCATCTAAATATTGAAACTCCCGAAGCTGTGTACGAATAAAATCCCTTACTTTATTAATTAGAATTGGAAGGGCATCTTCAAATGTCACATCTTTAACGACATTGAATGTACTTCCCGTACCCATATCAACGCCATCAAATCGTAAAAAACGTATCCTTGCTTGAGGGAAGAAACTAGATGGATACTTCCCAAATAATAGAATAGAGGCTTTAGTCAACTGACCATCAACTAATAAGCGCCTAGCTTTCAGTATTTCTTCTGTACTTCTATCTTTGCTCACAAATTTGGTCTTATACTCATTCACAAGTTCTTCATCAATATCATCTAAAGTTGCTCCTGCTACAATTTCATCCTCAAAATGACGTTGCCCCTTATCGTAACTCAACTGTATACGTTGTTCAAAACCTAATTTAACAGATTCATCACCTTGTCGTAAATAAACATCATCGTTGGGAGCAGTAATCACTCTATCAGTAGATACTTCTACAGAAATAATTAAAATAAAATCTTCTTCCTCTTTATAATTTTTAACTTCTAATTTAGTAAATTTTAAACTTAGAGGATTATCTCTTAATGCTCCCTTAAGTTTTTCAAACTCTTCAATTGGATACGCATTCCCATCCTTAAAACCTGTAATAATATTATTTCTTTTTTCATCCTCAATACCAATGACTAATTGGCCACCTTCTGCATTCGCGAAGGCAATCAAATGTCTTAAGAGTTCCAATGGTTTTTTACGAGCACTTTTCCTATCCAAATACTGACTTTCTGGCGCAAACTGCCAGTATGATAAACCTTGTTCCATTTACTTACTCCTAAAAATAATTAACTTTATTATATCACAACAACTAGACCATTTTCTGGGTTAAATCAAACTTCCGAGTCTAACGACTGTCAATTCCACTAAAAATTATTTGGCAAAATATTTTCTAAAAATCAACGAAATCCAAAAACACCTCGTACAATTTATACGAGATGTTTTCATTCTTAGCCTACTCTCTAAATCTCATTCAACTTTTCGAGATAGGCGGTTAATTCTGCTTGGGCTTCTGGTGTTGTGCCTACTAGCTGGCTACGCATGTGTGCGAGTCTGGCTTCTACCTCTCCAATCTCTTTATCAATCTCTGCGAGCTGGTCTGCGAGGTCAGCTAGAGGAACAACGGGTTCTTCCTCAAAGGTATCAACATAGCGTGGAATGTTGAGGTTGTAGTCATTTTCGACAATCTCTTCAAAGCTGGCTAGATGGGCAAATTTCTCGACATTCTCGCGTTTTTGATAGGTCTCCAAAATCTTGGCAATATGGTCTTCTGTCATATTGTTTTGATTTTTCCCTTTTTCAAACTCTTTTGAGGCATCGATAAAGAAGACATCCTTATTGGTGCGATTCTTTTTAAGGATAATAATGGTTGTCGGGATAGAGGTATTGTAGAAGATATTTGCTGGCAAGCCGATAACTGTATCAATAGCGCCTTCTTCTAGCAGGTGTTGGCGAATCTTTTGCTCGGCTGCTCCTCGAAAGAGAACTCCGTGAGGAAGGACAATAGCCATAACCCCATTGTGCTTGAGGTGGTAAAAACCGTGAAGAAGGAAGGCAAAATCTGCTTTGGACTTAGGTGCCAGAACTCCATAACTTGAAAAGCGAGGATCTTGCAAGAATCCACTATCTGCTGACCACTTCAGCGAATAGGGTGGGTTCATCAAAACCCCATCAAAGTCTGTCGGCTCGGTAGTCGGCCAATCTTCGTCTAGGGTATCGTGATTGCTGAGGTGATAATTCTCAATCGCGACCCCATGAAGCATCATGTTCATGCGAGCAAGGTTGAAGGTCGAAGTAATCAATTCTTGACCGTAGTAAGAAATCGTCGAAGCTTCCTTACTATAGCGCTTGGCATTAAGCAAGAGGGAACCAGAACCCATGGTCGGGTCGTAAACCGACATGCCCTTTTGATGCTCCCGCCCTGCAAAGACAATCTGAGTCATGAGGTGAGAGACTGCTTGAGGTGTATAGAACTCACCAGCTTTTTTCCCAGAATCACTGGCAAACTGGCCAATCAAGTACTCATAAGCATCACCCAAAATATCACCAGCATGACCAGAGACATTGAGGTCGTTGAGCTGTTTCATAACCTCAGAGATGGTCTTGTTTTGCTTTTGTGGGGTGTTGCCTAGCTTTTTCGCATAGAGGTCGATATCTTCGAAAAGATTTTCAAATTTTTCATTGGCCTGCTCTATATCACGGAAACTTTGGGCTAGGGATTCTAGCTGGAAGGTTCCTTCATGGATAGACTGAACCAGCTTGGTAAAGGTTAGAGAAGGCTCAATCACATAGCCCAGCTCGTCATTTAAGACCTCGATGAGGTCTTCACGGACATCTGCATCCGCAAAGTTTTCCTCATAGAGAAGCTGTGCTTGCTGGAAGGACTCAAAGGTCTCGTCCAAGTTATCACAGACGGCTTGGAGGATGTTGTCGGATAGGTACTTGTAGAAAATCAAGCCCAAGAGATAGGACTTGTATTCATTGGCTTCCATCTGGCCACGCAGGATATCTGCCGCATTCCAGAGGGATTGGTAGAGTTCTCTTGATAAATTTGTTTGTGACATAGGGTCTCCTATCAATTTCTACTTTCATTCGTTTGGTGTAGCTCTTTGAGGTATTGGTATCTTATACTCAATGAAAATCAAAGAGCAAACTAGGAAGCTAACCGCAGG
>NZ_VMLM01000104.1:0-13124 GCF_013276695.1 Streptococcus sp. 4155 | reverse complement strand
CTTGAGTACGGCAAGGTGAAGCTGACGTGGTTTGAATTTGATTTTCGAAGAGTATTATGAATTGAACACGACCTAAAAGCTAGGTAAAAAAGATAAACTGTCTGGTCTTCATCGAAGACTGCGCCAGTTTCCTATTTTTACTGGGCTTTTTACGGTCTTTGTCTCTTAGATAAACATTTTTCTGAGTAGGGTTTGTTTGCTTTCTTTGAGCTGGTTGACTCTTTCCTCTTGCTTGGCAATGGCCTTGTCTAGGTCTTGGAAGAAAGAACCGATAGCTTCTTGTTCAGGGAGGGAAGGTACTGTAATTGCTAATCTTGTAAAATCATCTGCTTTAACTGCCATTCTTTCATAAACAGTACCTTCTTGGAATTTTAACGCTTGTTGAATAAAGTCTTTTGAAGTTAGAATTCCTTCTATAAATTCAGGAAGAATATTGGAATAATTAACTTCAAAAGTTACATAAATTGGTGAAAATACAGCTTCACCATATTTATTTCTAGCTATAGCACCAAATTTCAAATTTGCTGGATTATAAACAATATCATTGTATCTAGTATATTTATATTTTTTTGACTCTTCTCTTACTAGAAATTCTCTATTATATCTTTCCGTCTTTGGAGTTACTCCATTCTCAACAGTAAATGAAACTAACGGAACTTGGTCAGATGGAACCATCTGAATATTTCTTTCAGTTAACACTTCCCCCAACTTCACTTCCTTCCAGTCATCTTCAAATCCTGCGAAGCGAAGGGCTGGTTTGATTTGTCCTTTGGCTGGGAAGAGGAGTTTGAGGTAGGTTTTCTTCTGCTCTTTGAGCACCTCTAACTTACGCTGTTGAAGGTTAATGAGCTGGTCAATATCTTGGAAGAAAGAACCAATAGCAGTTTGCTCGGAGAGGGAGGGGAGGGAAATATCTGTCTCTAAAATATTCTTATTGTATAATCTTTTTATTGTAGTTCCTTCAATTCCTGACCAAGATACAATCTTATAAAAAGCTTTAAGAAACTTGTTGTTAATTTTACCATGGTGATTCAACCAAACAATATTTGAATCTTGGTAGTAAGCTTCATCTCCATCGTACTCAACAACGCGGCCAATACTTCCTGAAGCAGATAACAGTAAATCTCCTCTTTGAGGATAAGCAAATTTTGTTTTATATTCTTCAAATTTTTCTCTAGTTATATAAGTATCAGCTTCCCCTCCAAAAGTACCAATTTTGAAAAAAGGAATTTCAAACTCCGCAGAAGTTTCCTCTTTGAAAATCCTCCTACACATTTCAACTGACCCAAGATTTCCCAACTTCTTCTCTTCCCAAACTTCAGTATACCCCGTAAAGCGATAACTTGGTTTTTTTGTCATATTACTCCTCCAACTATTTCATCTTTATTTGTATCTATAAATTGCAATTGATAAGCTTTACGAGCCCCCCATGCCTTAAGTGTTTTCTTAATAGTATATTCATTCTGCTTATCGAACTGGTCTACATAAATGCTCACATCCGGTGTCTGTTTAAAAATTTCTTTAAAGTACGGAGCATCCACTCCATCCTCATCCCGAATACCAAAACCAATGAAGTAGATTTCTTTGATAGAGCTTAAACTTTTGAAAAACTGTATATTATTAGTTAATATACTATCAACTGGTTTCTTTAACTTATTAACAACTTCTTCCATATATGCTCCTACATCTAGAGGATTGAAATCACTTACTTCATCATCAAAACCATGTCCAAAAATAAATTTTTCCCCACCAATAACTCCATGTAAATGAAAAACTTGCTCTTCAGGGATTCTATATAAATCCTCTAACGTTTTTGTATAATTGAAATTTAGAAATGTTGCATCAGAGTTTTTCAAAACTGTAGCTTTTAACAATTTATAACACGAATTTTCACCATTTCTAAGAATTCTATCAGTCCATTCAAAATATGTTTCTTCTATCCACAATTTAAATAATTTATTTAAAGAATATAATACATATTTAGCTAGAATTTCTCCTATTTCATTAGCATTACTAGCCATTATACTGCCATCCAAATCTCTAGCGTTATATATACAATCTGTATTAACAATAGACACTTCATTAAAATCTGCTAATTTCTCTTCAAAATCAGACCAAAATTTCTCAGTTTCCGTAATTTGACTCATTAGCTGATACAGTAACTTATACAAAATTACATCATCTGGATATAGATCTCCTCCATCTGGTGCCATTTCCATTTCAGGTATGGTATCATCATCAATTTCTTCTAGCAATATTTCTTTATCAATTCTATTTAGATATAATTTTATGGCATTTTCACTTTGCAACGACTCTAACAGTTCATCTTTCCCATAAGCCTGCTGATAAACGAACTTCTTGAAATATAGATAATTCGTCCTTAAATCATGTGCTATATCAAAACCATTTCCGATAATAAATAATTTTTCCACTATATCCCCTCCTTTCTATTACTCAATTTTCTTATTTCTACACTTTAGGTTTTCTTTTTTGATTTCTATTCTTCAATTTTACCTATTTTTGCACTTTAGAATGTCTATCTGTCATTTCTATTGTTCAATTTTGGCTATTTTTGCACTTTAGATAGGCAACTATGCTATTCTATTATTCAATTTTACCTATTTTGAAACAATAGATAGGCTGATTTTGTGATATAATGTTAAAAAACGTTGAAATGCGAGGATGACTACATATGAACTATAGAGAACTTAGAAAAATCTACTACAGTCATCGTGACCGATATGAGGAAGAGTATCAACTACGCTTACAGGGATACAGCTCCATTAGGACATCTCTTTATCCTCATTTAATGCAACGCGATACTGTCAAAACAAGCCAATACCCTCTATTTGTTACCCTGCATCTTGGGATTTCCCAACTAATGGAAACTATCTCACAGCAGTCTCAACGAATTAGTGAAATAGCTGATACCCTCCCTAAGATTGCCCACGATCAGTTTTATAAAGAACAGCTCTACCAATCGATTATTTCCACAAATGAGATTGAGGGTATCCATACAACTCGTAAAGAGTTGGTCGATGTGGAGAAACTCCTAGAGGAAGACCCCTATAAGACCGAACAAATCAAACATCTTTCCACCTTGCGAATGTACCAACAAATCTTGAAGGATGAATTTCTCCAAATCCAATCTCTTGAAGATATCAGAGGGATTTATGACCAATTAACACAGGGAGAAATATCGCCAGAGGATGAACTCGATGGAGAGTTTTTTAGACAGAAATCGGTCTTTATCCAAGACGACAAGACTGGCAAAGTCATCTATATCCCACCTCAAAAGGAGGAACAGATTCAGGTTATGCTGACAGAGTGGATTCGTTTTATCAACGACCATTCTATCCCAAACCTTATCAAGGCTTGTGCTGGACACTATTTTTTTGAAAATATTCATCCATTCTACGATGGGAACGGTCGGACAGGACGCTACATCCTCGCCAAGTACTTGTCTAGAAAGCTCGATAAATTCTCAGGTCTGGTTTTGTCCCAACAAATCAATCACCATAAGCAAGACTATTATAAGGCTTTTAGGAATACTGGCGATCATCTCAACCGTGCCGATGCTACTTTCTTCGTTGAAACTTTATTGACTTTTATCAAGGAAGGGCAGGAAAATATTATCCAAACCCTCCTTGAAAAACAAGAGCAACTGCATCGCTATAAAGTTAAGATAGAGCAAACAGAAGGGCTGGAGGAAGTTGAGAAATACATCTTGTTTCTCCTCGCTCAGTCCAAGCTCTTTGTCGATGATAAGAGAGATGGCATAGAAGATAGAAGCATCATCCAACTGGCCAATCAGTCCAACCATCATTACTCTAAGAAAAAGATCAAGGATGCTTTCTTGCATCTTGAAGAGAGGGGAATTTTGACCCTAATTGGTCGAAAACCTTCCCAACATTATCTTTCTGACTATTTTTAATACTCAATGAAAATCAAAGAGCAAACTAGGAAACTAGCTGCAGGCTGCTCAAAACACTNNACTGACGAAGTCAGTCACATATATACGGCAAGACGACGTTGACGTGGTTTGAAGAGATTTTCGAAGAGTATAAACCTATCTCCCCCTTAGCGATAAGATATCCTCTGAAATCATGCGCATATAGTCCTCTTTGAGGGCTTTTTTGTATTTGAGTTTTGGTAGTGCCTTGTCTCCGTGGGCTTCCTTATAGGCCAGATAGTCCTGAGATTCCGTAATGGCTTTTTCACCATTTTGCTTGTCTCGTCCGATGCGGTAGTTGTCCACTACGAACTGGAGTTCATCCTCTCCTATCTGCCAATAATCTGCCGTTTCACGAATCTTTTTCTGGGTTGTTAGCTCAATCATCTCATCCAACTTATGGGTCACAGACTGCCCCTGATAGCTCTTAGCATCTGCTTGGACATTCTGCCAGAGTTTGGAGATGAGGCTGGATAACTTGGGATTGGATTTGTTCAAATCTTCGATATAGTTATCTACCAGACCCTTTTCCTTTTTACCGATAAGGTTTTCCCGATTTTCGATCAAGGCTTGGATGAGAGAGAGGATATAGTGATAGTTTATCTCGTCGGTGCGGATGGATTCGAGCTCATACTCGATATCCAGCAGCACACCTTCCTCTTCTTGGTCTTCTTTTCTGCGTCTGCGGAGTTCTTCGATGACATTTTGATATTGGCCGGCAAAGTTCTCGATGTCTTCTAGGCTAAGTCCAATCTCTCTGAGGATGACTTTCTCATCATAGTCAGAATAGACTTGTATAGAGGATAGGAGCTTGTCAAATTCTTGGAAGGCCTTGGCAAAGCGTTTTAATTCTGCATCTGTCGCTGTATCCAAATCCGGCACCTGCTCTGGACTTGGAGCGATGGCTAATAGTTGATGAACCTTCTCCAGAAACTTGGCCTTCTCCTCCTGCCATTCTGGGGCTAAAACACTGCTTTCGCCACCATTTGAGTAGAGGCTCAGAGCTTCATCCACCTTTTCTTTAAAACGGTCAGGCGTTTGGAAAGTAACGATTTGGCCGAATTTCTTGCCTTCATCAAAGAGGCGATTGGTTCGTGAAAAGGCCTGAATGATGTGCTGGGGTTTCATGGGCTGACGGTCCATGAATAGGGTCGATAGGCAAGGGGCATCAAAGCCTGTCAACAAGCGGTCCACAACGATAACCAAGTCCAACTGTTCCTCACGGAAGGCAAAGCGTTCTTTCTTACGGGCCAGACGGTCGTTGAGGTCACTATTGTAGGATGCAATGGTTGCTAGGCTAAAATGGGTACCAAACATGGCATTGTAGTCTTCTAAACTCTCCTCCATATAGGCTTGGTTGACATAGGAGTTTGCTTCATTTTCTGTCACAGAGTAAGTAATGGCAACCTTAGGGAAGTCTGGCAAAACCTTTTTAACATTTTCCGAAATGCTTAGAGACTTCTCTCCATTTTTGACTTGCTTAATCAGGTTATAATAGGCCTGCGCACGGACAATGCTTTTGACAGTCAAAATGGCTTCATAGGTTTTTCCTACCCCATTTTGGAAACCGAGTTTGCGTCTTGAGCGATTGAGAATAGCATCTAAAACGGCAAGCATATGTCCTTCGTCATCATAACGCTCCTCGTCAATCTCATCTTCTGCCCAACCAGGCATGGTCGTCTGATACTCCACATTAAAACCAAGAACCGCCTTGTCATGGATGGCTTCTTTGACGGTATATTGGTGGAGGCAGTCACCGTACTGCTCTTCGGTCGTCTGAGCAAGGTCTCCTTTTTGTTCACGTTTATTTTCTGTAAAGATAGGAGTTCCTGTAAACCCATACCAGAGAGAATTTGTAAAGAAGTGCTCTAGGTGGCGCTGGCGTTCAGGAGTCACTGCGCGATGGCATTCATCAACAACAAAGCCTAGTTTGAGTTGTTTGATACGATTGTAGACCTTTTGGTGACGGCCTTCATCAAACTGACGAATCATAGCATTGATTTTCTGGATGGTCGTCACAACGACACGGCGGTCATCAGAAGCTAGATTTTTAACCAATTCCTGTGTATCATCGGTCTCGTCGATATCAATCATATCGTTCTCTGCGTAAGACTGAAAAGAACTGGTCGTCTGCTGATCAAGGTCTGTCCTATCAATCACAAAGATTGTCTTCTCAATGGATGGTATCTGGAGCAGATTGCGCGAAACCTTATAGGAAGTCAGGGTTTTTCCTGAACCAGTCGTATGCCAAATATAGCCCGACTGGCGCTTGCGACTGGCTTCACGGATAGCCTCAATGGCATGTACCTGATAGGGGCGTAATAAAATCAAGGCCTTCTTGTCATCATCAATGACAGAATACTGCATGACCATCTCGTGGGCTCTCGGTATCGACAAGACAGACTCTGCAAAGTCAAATAGTTGAGGTTGAGGTCTATTTTCACTATCCACCCACTTGGTCAAGAAGCGCTCATTTAGCTTGTTGGCTTTGGCAGCTGCGATGTAGCGGGTGTCTGTGACATTAGAGACGACAAACATCTGAAGACTTGAAAAAATGCCTCTGAACTGTCCTTCTTGGTCGTATTTTTTAATCTGACGGAAGGCATCCATGTAAGGATGAGAACGGCTTTTTAGTTCAATCTGAATCATAGGCAGACCATTGATCAGCAAAGTCACATCCCCACGACGCTGGCGAATCCCTTCTCCGCCTGTGATGACTTGATTGACAACCTCATAGCTGGATTTGCCACCAGCGACATTGTTTCTCCACAAGACTTCCAAGCGAATGGTGCCTAAACTAGCATCTTCACGTTGAACCTGCACCTTGGCAATGCCATTTTCCCCTGCTATCCACTTGGCTGCTTCGTAGAAGTTGACGAAATTGAGCTGGTTTTTAATTTGATTTTTCTCTAAATTTGTAAGGGGATGGTCTTGCAAAATGCGGACATTATTGGCTTCCAGCTTGGCAAAAAAGTTTCCCCATAGGAGGTCTTCTGTATTTAACTCAGGTCGATACACCCATTGACTTTCTCCCTTTGTCAACTGGTTGATCAAATCTCGCTCGATAGCCAATTCCTGTTTGGTTTTGGCTTTACCTGCTACAGGGATAGCAGTCTCATCTTTGGGAGAGAGTCTCTGGCTGATATGGAAATCCTGCAAGGCGGCTTGATTGAGATATTGCAATTTTTTGAGAAGATCTTGCTCTGTCCCTTTAATGGCTTGATAGCCTTCCGTCAATTCTTTATCTGCATCTAGGTAGTGATGTGGGTTCTTCTTTATTTGGATATAACCCTGCACCAAATCTTCTAAACGTCTCAGCTGAATAGCAAGCTGGTTCTGGAGTTCCTGAGAATTGCTTCCAGATGCTTCTTTCTGGTTGATAGCTTCTAGGTATTCTACGATGGCAGTATAACTAGGCTGCAACTCAGGTGCTGAAACGATGAGTTCTTGTTCTAATTCTTTTGATAACGTGTAAGCCATGTTCATACCCCATTTCTACAACGCAAAAAGCCTACCAAAAACATTGGTAGGTTTTGAAAATGGGTATGAAAACGCGAGTTTATATATATATATATATATACAAGCTAGTTATTTGCTTAAATCTGAAAACCATAGGGACTCTTCCTTTTCATTCATCCAAGGCGTTGATAAGATCGAAAAACAACGCCTTTACTTCCTTCTATTGTATCATAAAAGACTAGTAGTGAAAAGGTTTCCCATGGTTTTATCTCTTATTTCAGAGTAAAGGTAGTTTCTTTCTTAAATTTTCAATCTATCTATAGACTAAAAGATCTTTTTAGTTTAGAATAGTAATATAAACTATTTTTGTATCATGATAACTTAGAATAATTCATAATTTTTTAATAAAAATAAAAAATATAAATAGGAGAATTTATAATGTGTAAAGTCTATAAATATAGCGAACTATACTCAACAGATTTTATGTCTTATTTTGACAATAAAAAAGAAGTAATATCAGACATTGAACTTCAATCAGATGAATATAGTATAGATATTGATAAAATTATTGCTGAATTAGGAATTGAGGTTATAGAAACATACTTCGATTCGCATTCTGGAAAATATGATGCTGACACTAAAAAAATGTATGTTAATATTTTGGAACCGCTACAGCGTCAACGATTTACTAAGTCTCATGAATTAGGCCATTTTGTGTTAAAACATGAAGGAATTTCTGAACGTGAACAAACACCAGTAGCGAATGCTAAAGAAAGAGCTGCTAACCAGTTTGCAGCAGAACTACTAATGCCGCAAAAGTTAATCATAAAAGCAATCGATAGAATGGCAATAGATTATTCTATGACCTGGGAGGAATTAGATACTTTAAATGATGAAATTATTATTACTTATCTTGCTGAAAAATTAAATGTGTCCAATCCGGCTATGAAATATAGACTTATTAATTTGGGTGTATTGTCCATTTAAGGAGAATTTTATGTTACTTAGGGATAAATTCTATGAAAATTTAGGGACCTATTATTCATCCCCTGAAGAAATAAAAAATCAACTGAATTCAAAAATCTTTAATGATTTTAAAATAGTAATAAATATAATTGGAATAAACCAACCTCAGGAAGATTTAACACCAATTTACAAAATTCAAAATCTAGAACTCTCATCAACAAATAAAAACTCTAAATTGCAAGATGAAATCGATGATATCAATAAATATTTATTAAGTGCAGGTACGGGATTAGGATATAAAGATGAAAAAAATTCATGGAGTTTATTTTACTTAATAAAAGAAATGATTACATCGTTTCAAAGACAAGGCTATAATTACTATAGGGGACAAAGAGAGGATTGGGAAACAGTACCAGGGATATTTAGAAATTTACAAAATAGTGAAGGAAATAAATACTGTAACACTTTTGAATCTCTTTATCTAAATATCTCTAGAGAATTTCCTGATGAAGTTAAATATGTCCCTTTAAATCAAGAAATGTTAGATATCCGAGCTGATGAATTAGCTATCTTACAACATTATGGTTTGCCAACAAGTCTACTAGATATTTCCGAAAATCCATTCATAGCCATGTTGTTTATGTTAGGTTTTGGGAAAATAAAAAATCCTCAGTTAGAGTTCTATAAAATTGACTCCAGCAATGATAGTGAGAATGGAATAATTTCTTTAGTTCATAAGAAAATTACAAATAAGAGAATACGGGCACAAAAAGGTGCTTTTATAAATTTTGATAAACTTATTAAATTTATAAATTTTAAAAAAAATGAAATAGAATTAGAAAATTATAAACCTATCGATAGAATTATTCTAAATATCAAATTTAATATAGAGGCCTCTATTAAGTCTTTAAAAAATCAGCAAAGCTCTAATCATACTAATCCAGAAGATGATCTATCTTCTAAAAATTTAGACGGAGTAATTAAATTTTTAGAAGGAAAGTCTGTCAAATCAGGTTCTGATAAAAATAATCAAGAGGAAAGAATTTCTGGCGACTACTATGAATTAATTCAAAGAGAACTTTTACGAAAGTTAAAAGAGTACAATTATGAAACAAATGCCTTATTTCCAGATTTTTCAGACTATTTGATTTATAAATCTAAAGAATTCGAATTAAAAGATGATAAAAAATCTAATAGAGCGGTACTTAATGAATTAAAAAAAAATTCAAATAACCTGCCTTATCATAAAAGCAAAAAGAATAGAAAAGGTAAATATAGAATCACAAGAGTCTGGAGAAAAAGTCTTTGAAATCAAAAAAACGCATAATATCAAGAATTATACAACCTTGATATTATGTGTTTTATTGTAGAAAGATTTACTTCATTTTCTCCTGAAATTGAGTTTTTCCCAGCATCCTTGTGTATTATTCTTGTACTTCTTTCTGAGCAGCCTTGCCTTGGTCGAGAAGGGCTTGGACGATTTTCTCATCGCGTAGTTTGACAGAATCGTTGATCATTTCTGCGGACTTGACGATGGTTGTTTCTAGTTGGGCACGTTTCTGGCGTCCCAATTCAATAGCTGCGACGATACCTTGGTTTTGAGCGACCAGACTTTCAGCCAATTTGGTAACAGACTCAACAGCGACTGTCGGGCTTTGGGCAATTCTTTCCATCTGCGGAATCACTTCCTTGCTGGTCTCAGCTAGCATCTGAAGGGCAGCATTATTGGCATTGACAATGGCATCTGCCACGACACCTGATTTCATGGATTGTTGCAAAATACCCAGTTGGGCAATGGAAAGTTTCATTGTCGGAATCGTATTACGACGAAGCATTCCCAATTTTTGGCGCATATCAGATGACACCTTCACAAGATTGCGCATCTGAGGTGTTGTTGCCCAGGCAACATAGAGACGGCTGACATACTCAGTGTGCTGTTGTTCAAGGGTATTGACCACTTCAGCCATGCGGGCCAATTCTTGTGACTTGGTTTGGTATTCTACCGTACTTGTATCGAGTTGGTCAGCTTGAGCTTTCAGTTCTGCAGCGCGCTTGCCAGCTTCTGTCTGGCTGGCTTCGATAAAGGAAATCACTCCCACTAGATTTTCAATGGATTTGGTATTGTCCTCAATCAACATCTCAGCAGAGACGATATTTCGAGCTAGCACATCTTCTTGCTTGACCACTGCGGCAGCCATGCCATCGAGCTTTTGCTCTACTGTTTTTGAGTCAAAGTAAAATTCCTGTAGGGTATTCTTGCTCTTGTTAAACAATCGTTGCAAAAAGTTTGGCTTTTCTTCTAACTCAGCAATTTCAGCGTTCTTGTATTTGACTACAAAGCCTTGCAACTCACGGTTGGTATTCTTGAGAAGATCATCCACTTGGGGAATCTGCAGTTTCTTTTGTTCTGACAAGATACGGTTGACCGTATTGTTCACACCTTCTACAGCAGATTGGCCAAAATCCAAAAGAGCATTTTGATTGGTGACAAACTGGTCTACCAACTGGGGCACGTGCGCCTTAATCCCTTCTTGTTGCTCAGGGCTCAGCTTCTCAAGGAAGGTCAAGGTCTTGTCCGAGCCAGTATTGGTCTCGATGATTTGGGTTGTCTTATCCACCTTAGCTACCGTATTATTGGCAATCTGGTCAATATCAAAATTAAATTCTGTCATGGTTACTCCTTTGTTTCTAACCTATTCTTTACGATCTTTTTCTAGGATACGCAAACTAATATCAAAATCACGCATATCTGTTTCATTGAGTTCTCTCAACACCTGGTCCAGCTCAAGGTCAAATTGTTCGATAGCTGATTTAGCTTGCTGTAAACGTTCTTCTGCTCGATTATAGTTTTTAGGATTGGCCTTAATCTTTAAATAGCCTTCTAAAATCGTTTTGAATTTCTCCATCTTCAAACTATGAATGGCCGTCAATTCTTCCTTATCCCCCTCGGCAGAGGTGGCAATCTTGTCTAAAATAGCCTGATGGTCAACGGCAATATTATCCAAGGTCTGAGACAATTCTGGAGCTAGTTCCTCTGGCTCCGCATTTTCAAGTTCTACCTGACTTTCTCTATCCAAACGTTCTAGCTGAACATCGATGTTTGCCCTTACTGTACGAACCTTTTTGTCAATACGGTTGTAGATATCAGCATCGATATAGGACTTGAGACAATCCGCCTCCTGATGGATTTCCCTCAGTTCGATCAATACTTGATTGGCCAGACTCTTATAGGAATCTGAACCTTTTTCTACTAAAGTTCCCTCCAATTGCTGAATATCCTTGTCCGCCTGACGAATACGAGCTTTTAAAAGCTCAATCCAATCGTCGAGAGAACGATCCTGCAAAAGAGGATAGCGCCAACGTTTATAGAGACGATAACCACCATAGCCTAGCAGGACACAAGCCGCAAGTGGGAGAGCATATTGAACCAAAAGGCCCAGTAAGAACAAGAAGCCCCAAAAATAGAGACAGCCTTTGCAAAAACCATTACCTGATTTCATAAACATTCCTTATTTTCAATTTATAAATCTATTTTAGCACAAAAGAGCAAAATGAGGGCGGAAATCCCCTAGAAAAGAGTTGATTTCTTTGCTGTAGAATGGAGGCTAGTAGAGCGTGGGCTAATTTCAGTAAAGCGGACTCAAACCACAGGCTTCAGTGTTATAAGATTGCGAAATGACCTCTGAGGACATATCAAAACAAAAGCTTGAAATATCGGAGGGGTTGTGTTAGAATGAACTTACAATGTGAGTAAAGTTACAGCATATGTAACTAAAAAGCCCCACCGTGCCACCGATGGTTTTTTTTGCTACCCTCTTAAAGGGTTAACCATTACTTCTTACGTTTCTTAAGCCATAACTTGAAAAGCTCAGATAACACGTTAATAAGTAACAGAGCTAGAAACACTGTGAGTAAAGTTTCTAGCATATGTAACACCTCCCTTCCTTAAATTGAGGGGGCCAAAATATAGTAGATTGAAACTAGAATAGTACATCTGGATTTCTAAAATATTACTAGAAATTGATTTGATTGTCCTGATTGATTTGTCCTATTTTTATTTTATTTCACTATATTATATCATCAAGATCACGTAATTCCCAAACAAAAACGCCTTTATGTGTATGTACTGATGTACTGACCCCAAAAAGTTAGACAATTAATTTAAGCAAAGGATTTAGTTCTGTATTGCACAGGGCTAAGTCCTTTTAGTTTTACCTTAATTCGTTTATTGTTGCAGTAATCAATATAGTCTACAATAGCTTGTTCCAATTGATTAAGCGATTGAAACGACTTCTCATAACCGTAAAACATTTCCGATTTCAGAATCCCAAAGAAGGACTCCATCATACCATTGTCTGGGCTGTTACCCTTACGTGACATAGATGGTTAGATTCCCTTATTCTTTAAAAAATGACGATAGAAATCGTGTTGGTATTGCCATCCTTGGTCACTATGGAGAATTGTATTTTCGTAATGGTTCTCTGTAAAGGCTTGTTCTAGCATAGCTTTCATTTGTACTAAGTTCGGCAAATAGGAGATAATTTCACTGTTAAAGCCATCTAAAACTGGTGATATAGTTGCTTAGTTTCAAACAAGCATGTTATAATAAAGCTATGGCATATAGTACAGATTTTAAACAGAGAGCATTAGATTACATCAAAGAGGGGAACAGCCATGTCGAGGCAGCCAAGGTTTTTGATGTCGGCGTCAGAACTCTCTTCACGTGGGAAAAGAACTTACGTGAACA
>NZ_VMLM01000103.1:0-6777 GCF_013276695.1 Streptococcus sp. 4155 | reverse complement strand
GCTTATACAAAGGAGTTAGGTCCTTCCTACACACGTGATGCCTTCTATCAACTCTTGAAGCGCCATGGTTGGCGAAATATTAGGCCACGTCCAGAACATCCCAAGAAAGCAGACTCTCAAACCATTGTCGCGTCTAAAAATAAAATCTCAATTCAAGAAGACAAGAAAGCGCTTTAAAACCAGTAGGCATTTTCGTAAGGTTCGCTTGATGTACCAAGATGAGTCTGGTTTCGGTAGAATCAGTAAACTGGGATCTTGTTGGGCTTCAATGGGAGTAGGTCCACATGTCCATAGTCACCATATACGAGAATTTCGCTATTGTTATGGAGCTGTTGATGCCCATATTGGAAGATATCATGAATCAACTTCAAGATGTTATACAAGGACTGGAGAAGGAGGTGATAAAGTCCATCGTTAATCGGAGATGGAATAGAATGCTTTTTGAAAGCAGATGAGTATTAGATTATGAAGCAGAGCTGGAAGACGCTGAGATTTTAGGAAAGTTTTGGAATAAGGAAGGTTACTATATTATAGTTTATAACAATGCTAAAAAAGCCCCTGAACTGTTCAAGGTAGAGTTCTCTGAGTGGAAGCGTATGCATATAGGGGAGACATATTAGACAGCGTTAGGGGGATACACTTACTTTTAAGTATCAAAAAAATAAGCACTTCCGTAATTGGAAATGCTTGTTTTTTGATATGTTTAGACTCTTATACTCAATGAAAATCAAAGAGCAAACTAGGAAACTAGGAAACTAGCCGCAGGTTGTTCAAAGCACTGCTTTGAGGTTGTAGATAAGACTGACGAAGTCAGTTACATATATCTACGGCAAGGCGACGTTGACGTAGTTTGAAGAGATTTTCGAAGAGTATTAGTCTTTATTTTCGTATGGCAAGATCAAGTTCAAGATGATTCCTGTCATGGCTGAAAGAGCAGTACCTGAAAGTGTAACTGGACCAAGTTTAAGGACAGCTCCTCCAAGTCCAAGAACCAACATAGCACTTGCGATGATGAGGTTTCGCATTTGAGCGAAATCAACACGTTCTTTAATCAAGACTTTCAAACCATTGCTGGCGATAACCCCATAGAGAAGGATTGACATACCACCAAGTACAGCGTTTGGAATAGTTGAAATCAAGGCAGTGAATTTACCAAGGAAGCTGAGGGCAATCGCGATGAAGGCAGCGTTACGGATAACTGAGACAGAAGCGATACGAGTCATACCGATAACCCCTGTATTTTCTCCGTAAGTTGTATTGGCTGGTCCACCAAGGAAGGCAGAAACAGAAGTTGCGATACCGTCACCAAGAAGAGTACGGTGAAGACCTGGTTCTTTTAAGAATTGACGGCCACAGATTTGACCCAAAACAGTATGGTCTCCGATATGTTCAGAAATTGTTACGATAGCGATTGGCAAGATAGCGATGGCTTCTGGACCAAAGTAAAGATTGTATTCTTTAAAGGCACCACCTGTGTTAAATGGCAAGTAGAAACCAGGAATTTCAAACCAGTTAGCTTTAAGAACTGGTGTAAAGTCAACCAAGCCAAGAGTTAGTGCGAAGAGGTAACCACCGATAATGGCAAAGAGAAATGGAATGATTCGTAGGAATCCTTTTCCCTTTGTATTGATAAAGGCAGCAATCAAGAAAGTAACAACTGCTACAAGAGCATTTTTCCAGTTTCCATCAGCTACAAGACCAGCGTTGGTAACAGCTGAACCTGCAAGTCCAAGACCGATAACGATAATCATAGGTCCGATGATGATTGGTGGCAAGAGTCTATCAATCCATTTTGTTCCTACAAATCGGATGCTGGTAGCAACAAGGACATAGACCAAACCAGTCAAGATAACTCCAGTTTGAGCAGCAGATATATCTCCTCCCATTTCCTTCATAGCTAGTGACATAGCTGTGATAAAGGCGAATGAAGAACCTAGATAAACTGGAACTTTAAAACCAGTAGCAATCATGTAGATGAGTGTTCCAACACCTGAAGCAAAAAGGGCAACAGATACAGGCATTCCCAAAATCAAGGGTACCAAGATGGTCGCACCAAACATGGCGAAAACGTGTTGGAAGCTAAGGAGAGTTCCTTTTCCAGTCGAAGGACGTTGGTCAACGTCTAGTAACAAATCAACAGTTGATTCTTGTTTCATATAAACCTCACTTTTGGGCATCAAAAAAGAGCCCATTATTTTACAGCAATAGGCCCTCAGAGTAAGACTTCTCTAAAATCTAGATTTTAGAGAGTTTCAAGTATTTCTGCGTCTTCGTCACCTCACGGGATGACATTAAAAACCTTTGCTTAGGATAGTATAGCAGAAAAAAATGATTTTGTAAATCATTTTTTCCCGAGCCTAAAAATAAGAGAGCGAGGTTGATTTTGTAAATCATTTTTTCCCGAGCCTAAAAATAAGAGAGCGAGGATGACTTTGTAAACATTTTTTACTAAAAAATTTAAAGCGGGCGTTTGTTGGGCATGCCAGCCTTTCTCGGATATTTATTTGGTGTTTCTTTTTTCTTTTCCACCACTGTGATATAACGCGGATTTCCATTTGGTAGGGCGTAGTTGAGATTGTCTTCGACTTTACTGAAGAGGAGGTTGAGGGCATTCTTAGCTTCTAATAACTCCTCAGGAGCATTGCTGGCCTTGAGTGCCAATAGTTTTCCGCCAACTTTAAGGTAAGGAATTGTCAATTCAGATAAGACCTGCATACGGGCAACCGCACGAGCTGTTACAAAATCATATTGAGCACGGAAGTTTTTGTCTTGTGCCAAGTCTTCTGCACGTCCATGGTAGAAATGAACATCGTCCAAATCCAGTTCTTGAGCCAAGAGTTGTAGGAAGTTGATGCGCTTATTGAGTGAATCAATAATGGTCACATCTAACTGAGGATAGAGAATTTTCATTGGTAGACTAGGAAATCCTGCCCCAGCCCCGATATCAAGCAATTTGATATTTTCATTGGGAATCAAACCTTGAAGAATGGGTGCAATCGAATCGTAAAAATGTTTGAGATAAACTTCTTCCTTGTCCGTAATCGCCGTCAAATTAATCTTCTCATTCCACTCGACTAAGAGTTCAAAATAACGTTCAAATTGTTTTTTTTGCTGGTCCGAAAGTGGAAGATTTTGCTCGGCAAGCAAGTTGTAAAATGTTTCTGGTTTCATAGTTATTTCCTTCTTTAGTATCATCTTATTTTACCACAATCATTAAAAATTTGATATACTGGTACTAATCTAAAAGTAGAAAGGACTTATATCATGACTTGGATTATTCTTGGAGTTATCGCTCTTGTTGTTATTTTTGTGATTGTTAGCTATAACGGTTTGGTTAAGAATCGTATGCAAACAAAGGAGGCTTGGAGCCAAATTGATGTTCAGTTGAAACGTCGAAATGACCTCTTGCCAAACTTGATTGAGACTGTAAAAGGTTATGCTAAATATGAAGGTTCTACCCTTGAAAAGGTGGCAGAACTACGTAACCAAGTGGCGGCAGCGACTTCACCAGCAGAAGCTATGAAAGCCAGTGATGCCCTCACTCGTCAGGTTTCAGGTATTTTTGCAGTTGCAGAAAGCTATCCAGATTTGAAAGCTAGTGCTAACTTTGTTAAATTGCAAGAGGAGTTGACAAACACAGAAAATAAAATTTCTTACTCTCGTCAACTCTATAACAGTGTTGTCAGCAACTACAATGTAAAATTAGAGACTTTCCCAAGCAACATTATCGCTGGAATGTTTGGATTTAAAGCAGCAGATTTCCTTCAAACACCAGAAGAGGAAAAGGCAGTTCCTAAGGTTGATTTTAGCGGTTTAGGTGACTAAGATGCTGTTTGATCAAATTGCAAGCAATAAACGAAAAACGTGGATTTTATTGCTGGTATTTTTCCTACTCTTAGCTCTTGTTGGTTATGCGGTTGGTTACCTCTTTATGCGGTCTGGGATTGGTGGTTTGGTTATCGCACTGATTATCGGCTTTATCTATGCCTTGTCCATGATTTTTCAATCAACAGAGATTGTCATGTCCATGAACGGTGCGCGTGAGATTGATGAACAAACGGCACCAGATTTCTACCACGTAGTGGAAGATATGGCTATGGTCGCTCAGATTCCTATGCCCCGTGTTTTCATCATTGATGATCCAGCCTTAAATGCCTTTGCGACAGGTTCTAACCCTCAAAATGCGGCGGTTGCTGCGACTTCAGGTCTACTAGCTATCATGAATCGTGAAGAACTAGAAGCTGTTATGGGACATGAAGTCAGTCATATTCGTAATTATGATATCCGTATTTCGACTATTGCAGTTGCCCTTGCTAGTGCTATCACCATGCTTTCTGGTATGGCAGGTCGTATGATGTGGTGGGGTGGAGCAGGTCGCAGACGAAGTGATGATGACCGAGATGGAAATGGTCTTGAAATCATTATGCTAGTGGTTTCCCTACTAGCTATTGTACTGGCACCTCTCGCTGCAACCTTGGTTCAGCTCGCTATTTCTCGTCAGAGGGAATTTCTGGCAGATGCATCTAGTGTCGAGCTGACTCGCAATCCCCAGGGAATGATTAATGCCCTAGATAAGTTGGACAATAGCAAACCTATGAGTCGCCACGTCGATGATGCTAGCAGTGCACTTTATATCAATGATCCTAAGAAAGGGGGAGGGTTCAAAAAACTCTTTTATACCCACCCACCTATCTCAGAACGGATTGAACGTTTAAAACATATGTAAAATGAAGGCTGGAAAAAGTCTTTAAAATCTGAAAAACGCATAATATCAGGTGTGAAAACTTGATATTATGCGTTTTATTATGGGAAGATTTACTTCTTTTTCTCCTAAAATTGTGTTTTTGCCCCACATATTTGCGATGTTGAAAATTTATAAATCTTGAAAATTAACTAGCTCCAAACCGTGTTCTGTTAAGCGATAGATGATTGAACAGATCTCTTTTAAGAAACAACGGTCATGCGAAACAGTGATGAGACCACCAGGATAAGTGGCAAAGAGTTTTCTAATTTCGGGTTGAGAAGTTGGAGAAAAGTTTCGTGTGGGTTCATCCAGCAGGAGAAAGTTTGGTTTGCGCAGGACTAAATCCAAAAGCAGGAGTTTTCCCTGTTGTCCGCCAGATAAGGAGCGAATTTGATGCTGCATTTCTGGATAACTGAAATTGAGACTAGCTAGGTGAGATTGGATTTTCTGTAGTTCCTCTTTTTCCCCAGTTTTACTGAGATAGGCTATTGGGGATAAATCCAATTGCAGTTTTTTGTGGTAATCTTGTGGCATAAAACCAAGTGAAATCTCTCTTTTATCATTCAGAAGTCTCTGTAACTTGGCTAACAGAGTTGATTTCCCAACACCATTTGGCCCGATAATACCGATTTTTTCTTGGCCACGGACAGTTAGTTGTAGTTTTTGAACCAAAACTCGGTCGTCAATGGACAAATTTTCTTTTTCCAGTTGGACTAAGACTTTAGAAGCTGGTAATGGTTGGATGTCTGAAAAGAAAAGTTGGATTTGTTCCTCTTCAAGTGGCTTTTGAGTCATGGACTGAGCTGCCTTTTCGTAGCGTTTTTCTTGTGAGAGGACAGTTTTCATCTTTTTAGCCAATAGGCGACCGGCAGTACTGTCTTTGGTAGCTCGAAGAGCAGTTTCTACATTTTGTTTAACTCGTTGATGTTTTTCCATGGTTTTATCGTAGGCTCTTTGGTCGTTGGCTGCTTGCTGGGTTTGTCTGGCAAAATTAGCCTTTCTCTGCTCACTATAACTATCATAGTCTAAATGCTCTACTAGTGTTTCTGCTTCTTTACGGTGCTTGACCAGTCGCAAGTGAACAATAGTGTCTGCCGTTTCAGAAAGAAAGTCCTCATCATGGGAAATGAAAATAACGGTTTGCCGAATCTTACGCATTTGACCTTTTAGCCAATCAACCGTCTCAAGATCCAAGTCATTTGAAGGTTCATCTAAAAATAGAATCTCAAAAGGTTTGGCTAACTCATGGATGAGCTGAATTTTCAAAGCTTCACCCCCTGATAGACTACCAATCTCTTGGTCGCTTGCGAAACGATTGCTATCAAAATGCAATTCCTCAGCTAAACGATAGAGGACACTGTAATCTAAATCAATAGTATCTAAAAAGAAGTAGTCGTGTAGAGTTCTATTTTTCAGGTCCTCAGGAAGTTTTTGAGGAATGTAGGCTATTGATTGATAATCAGATTGAATGTCTCCCCCGATAGTGAAATCAGGCAAAGTTTCCCCCATTAAAATTTTAAGTAAGGTGGATTTGCCATTTCCTTCTTCACCAATAATAGCGACCTTTTCCCTGTCTTGGATGGTCATGCTGAGGTCAGAGACAAGGTCTCGTAAATCTTTGTTTTGTGTGATGGTCAGGTGATTGATTTTTATCATATGATTGCCCTTTCTAGAATGTTGATACTACATAACAAAAAGCTCTACTTTACCTAGTAGAGCCCAAAGTCTATGTCAAAAAAACTCTATTAATACTCTTCGAAAATCTCTTCAAACCACGTCAGCGTCGCCTTACCGTATATATGTGACTGACTTCGTCAGTCCTATCTACAACCTCAAAACAGTGTTTTGAGCAGCCTGCGGCTAGTTTCCTAGTTTGCTCTTTGATTTTCATTGAGTATTAGGAAAAAGGAGATGAAGATGAAATTTGGGAAACGTCACTATCGTCCGCAGGTGGATCAGATGGACTGCGGTGTAGCTTCATTAGCTATGGTTTTTGGCTACTATGGTAGTTATTATTCTTTGGCTCACTTGCG
>NZ_VMLM01000102.1:0-1502 GCF_013276695.1 Streptococcus sp. 4155 | reverse complement strand
TTCGAGTCGTTGGGAGAGTTTGAACAAAAGGTCTGCGGAGGGAATGAAATGCCCTCTCTCAATTTTACTAATCTGGCTTTGTTCACAAATTCCTTCTGCAAGAGTTTGTTGGGAGAGTCTCAACTCTTTTCTTTTCAATCTGAATTTCTCTGCGAGTGTATTCATTAAAGATAATAAACCTTCCTATTTGCTTAATTTCATTATAAAATTTTTAGTTCAAAATAGTAAGTTAAAGAAACAAATAATTCTTTATGGTAATAATAAGAAAAAAAGTTCAAAATGCAATAAAAACACTTGGCTAAATAAAATATATCTGTTAGAATAAAAACAAGGAAAAAGAAAGGGGTTTCATTGCATGAGAAAAAAACGTGGAATTAAAAAATTAGTTACATTTGCATTGCTAGGTGTTTTTATGTTTAGTAATACAATTCCTTACCAACAGTTTATTCAGAAGAATAGACAATTGGAGATTCGAGTGCAATCACAAAAGAAGTCCAATGGTCTTGATGTTGGGAAGGCTGATTAAAGAATAATGGAATAGAATTAGTCTCTAGTATATTCGCTTTTATTATTCATTAAAAATTGTAGGGGCAAGTTTGAAAAAATAAAAGTTAGTTGATTGATTACTTCTCTAAATTTTGGGCACACTAAAAAGAGGTCTTGATACCCAACCTTTAAAATTAAAGCACCTTGAATCCGTGCTGTTGTGCAAAACGAACGGCATCTTGGACAGACATTGTCTTATCTGAATTTCTTATTTCTGTAAGACCTTGTAATCTTGGATTATAACTCTCCTGTTTTAAAAGTACGTGGTAGATGGCAACCAATAATCTGCGACAGATAGCGATGATAGCTTTTCGATGCCATATAAATAATTTTTAACATGAGGGGGCTCCCTTCATAAAATTTGAGTCTGCCTATCCCTTGACTATTCTTTCCTTTCACAAACGAGTCGCTTATTCAATTATAAGTTTACGTGCTCTTAGTCACAGTTCTTGTGCTTGATGGAAAGAATGACACCTATAAAAATGCGAGGTAGTGGCTGTACCACTCACTTATTCACCTCCCCGTGATTTGTAGTAGTGATAGGCTTTCTCACTGTTATTATAAAACAAAGAGCACAACACTTTTTCATTCTGTGTTGTGCCTTGAGTGAAACGAAAGGAATGAATTATAAAAATGAAGAAAACATTTTATCGCAAATTCGGTATTTCAATTATTGCTAGTACTTTATTAGCTAGTCAGCTACCGACAGTATCTGCGTTGACTGTTATTTCAAGTACAGGCGAGGAGTATGAGGTAAGTGAAACATTACAAGAGGATCCAGGAACTAATAATTTTTCACTTCCCGATGTTTCACCGACTTATGGTCAATATTATACAAATCAGTCAGAAGTCATTATTGGCAAAAATGATTTAGTTAAGGTAAAAAATACTTTACAATATCCTTACTCTACATCAGCTTATGTAGAGTAAGAATTTCGTGGTGTGAAAAATGGTAA
>NZ_VMLM01000101.1:0-1122 GCF_013276695.1 Streptococcus sp. 4155 | reverse complement strand
CCCTACTAAAGCCGATACAGATGGCGATGGCTTGACTGATAAGGAAGAAGTAGAGAAAGGAACAGACCCTACTAAAGCTGATACAGATGGCGATGGCTTGACTGACAAGGAAGAAGTAGAAAAAGGAACAGACCCTACTAAAGCTGATACAGATGGCGATGGCTTGACTGATAAGGAAGAAGTAGAAAAAGGAACAAATCCGAAAGATCCAAACTCGAAACCAGAATCTAAACCAGTAGATCCATCAACTAAGGATACAGATAGTGTTAAAGATCCATCAGTAACATCGGTTAAAGATCCAAGCAACTTGACTGATGCAGAAAGAGCTAAGGTAGCCGAAGAAGTTAAGAAATCTAACCCAACTGCAACAGATGTTAAAGTAGGTAAAGATGGAACAATAACTGTAACCTTCCCAGATGGCTCAACAGCAGTAATTCCAGCAGCTAAAGCAGTTGAGAAAGCTAAAGATGCAGATAGTGTTAAGGATCCGTCAGCAACACCAGTTAAAGATCCAAGCAACTTGACTGACGCAGAAAAAGCTAAGGTAGCTGAAGAAGTTAAGAAATCTAACCCAACTGCGAAAGATATTAAGGTAAACAAAGACGGATCAGTAGTTGTAACCTTTGAAGATGGTACTACATCTGTTATTCCAGCAGATAAGACAGTCAAGAAATCAGATAGTTCAGTAGCAGTTAATCCAGCTACCAACCAAGATTCACCTGCTCAAGCACCAGCTGAGAAAGCAGGAGCGAAAGAATTGCCAAATACTGGTACAGAACAATCTAGCGCTTCACTTGCTCTAGCACTTCTTGCAGCAGCAACAGGGGGACTCCTTATCGCGAAAAAACGCAAGGAAGAAGAGTAAGAAATTACTTTGATAAAATAATTCATAGGATAAACATTCTGTAAATTTAACGAAAATAGATTGGAACACTATGTTCTAGTCGCCCCCAAAAGGATAGCATCTCCGAGAGGAGATGTTATCCTTTTTTTACTAGTGAATCAAATGATATAGTGGATTGAATTTATAATAGTACGGTAAGCGCGTCATAACAAGGTATCTATCATTCATGGAGTTTCTCCTGTATACTATTCGTAAAGTAAAGTAACCGCCCAATAACG
>NZ_VMLM01000100.1:0-1037 GCF_013276695.1 Streptococcus sp. 4155 | reverse complement strand
AAGGGCTTTTCTATCACTCCCCAAATAAATTCATCAGAAAGTCGTGATTTCTATTGAAATGATGCCTTTCTTTTTAGTATAATAAAGTTAGAAAACAAGGAGGGGAAGACGATGAAAGACTTATTAAAAATCATTCAACAACAGAGTGCTACAATTGATAGTCTCACCAATGAACTTGCCCTTCTTCGTGAACAAGTGGCTTATCTAACGCAAAAGCTCTATGGAAAATCCTCTGAGAAAAGTGTTTGTCCATCTGGACAAGTCAGCCTTTTTGAGGAGGAAGCTTCATCTGATGAAGATGGAGAGGTTCCCAGTTGAAAGAGAAGAAATCACCTATAAACGTAAGAAAGCTAAAGGAAAACGTCAAGCTCTTCTTGCCCAATTCGATTCAGAAGAACTCCATCATCGCTTAGAGGATTGCATTTGCCCTGACTGTCAGGGAGAGCTAAAAGAGATTGGAGCGAGTCTTCAAGGCCAAGAATTAGTCTTTATTCCTGCGCAATTAAAACGCATAGATCATATCCAACACTCTTACAAATGCCAAGCATGCAGTGAGAAAAATCCGAGTGATAAAATTGTGAAAGCTCCTATCCCTAAAGCCCCTTTGGCGCATAGCCTTGGCTCAGCTTCTATTATCGCTCACACCATCCATCAGAAGTTTAATCTGAAGGTCCCCAATTATCGCCAAGAAGAAGATTGGGCTAGGATGGGTTTACCAATCACACGTAAGGAAATCTCTAATTGGCATATCAAGGCGAGTCAATACTATTTGGAGCCCCTCTATAACCTCTTGCGAGAGAGACTATTGACTCAGCCCTTACTTCATGCGGATGAAACTTCTTATAGGGTGCTAGAGAGTGATAGCCATCTGACCTACTATTGGACTTTTTTGTCTGGGAAAGCTGAGAAGCAAGGAATCACGCTGTACCACCATGATCAGCGTCGAAGTGGTTCAGTAGTACAAGAATTCCTAGGAGATTATTCTGGATATGTGCATTGTGATATGTGGTCTGCTTATCGTCAACTGGAAGAAGCTG
>NZ_VMLM01000010.1:0-27365 GCF_013276695.1 Streptococcus sp. 4155 | reverse complement strand
TTGCTTTTTGAAAATGATTGAGTATCAAAGCACTGTTTTGAGGTTGTGGATAGAACTGACGAAGTCAGCTCAAAGCACTGCTTAGAGGTTGTAGATAGAACTGACGAAGTCAGCTCAAAACACTGTTTTGAGGTTGTAGATAAGACTGACGAAGTCAGTCACATATATACACTAAGGCGACGCTGACGTTGTTTGAAGAGATTTTCGAAGAGTATTAACTATTATGCTTTACAAACTAGTGTGAAAGTGGTATATTATAGATGAAGTTACTAGTAGGTATTACAAAATAGATAGAAGGGGGAAGGGATGAAGGAAACTCAACTATTAAAAGGTGTTCTTGAAGGTTGTGTCTTGGATATGATTGGTCAAAAAGAGCGGTATGGTTATGAGTTGGTTCAGACTTTGCGAGAGGCTGGATTTGACACTATCGTTCCAGGAACTATTTATCCTTTATTACAAAAGTTAGAAAAAAATCAATGGATAAGAGGTGACATGCGCCCGTCGCCAGATGGTCCAGATAGGAAGTATTTTTCGTTAACTAAAGAAGGAGAAGAGCGTGTTTCAGTCTTTTGGCAACAATGGGATGATTTGAGTCAAAAAGTAGAAGGAATTAAGAATGGAGGATAAACCATGAAGAAAATGAAGTATTACGAAGAAACAAGCGCTTTGTTACATCAGTTTTCTGAGGAGAATCAAAAGTATTTTGAGGAACTGTGGGATAGTTTTAATCTTGCTGGATTTCTCTATGATGAGGACTATCTCAGAGAGCAGATTTATTTGATGATGTTAGATTTTTCAGAAGCAGAACGAGATGGCATGAGTGCAGAGGATTATTTAGGTAAGAATCCTAAAAAATTAATGAAAGAGATGCTCAAGGAAGCACCACGCAGTTCGGTCAAAGAGTCCTTTTTAACACCAATTCTTGTCCTAGCGGTATTACGTTACTATCATCTACTGGGTGATTTTTCTAAAGGTCCTCTCTTAACAGTCAATTTGCTCACGTTTTTAGGGCAACTTCTTCTTTTTCTAGTTGGCTTTGGGCTTGTGGCTACAATCTTACGTTGGAGCTTAGTCCAAGATTCTTCTAAAATGAAAATTGGCACCTATATTGTCGTTGGAAGTCTTGTTCTGCTAGTCGTTCTAGGATATGTAGGAATAGGAAGTTTTGTACAAGAAGGAGCATTTTATCTTCCTGCTCCCTGGGATAGTTTCCTTGTCTTTACGCTTTCTCTAGTCATCAGTATTTGGAATTGGAAAGAAGCGGTCTTTCGTCCCTTTGTCAGTATGATTATTGCCCATCTTGTGGTAGGTTCTCTGCTTCGTTACTATGAGTGGATGGGAATTTCAAATGTTTTTCTTACAAAAGTTATTCCTTTAGCTGTCCTCTTTATTGGAATCTTTGTCTTGTTCCGTGGGTTTAAGAAGATAAAATGGAGTGAAATATAGTCAAAAAGCCGTTGCAAAGCGGTTTTTTGTTATAATGAAGGGAAGAATATTAGAAATTTAAGGAGAAAAATTTGATGAGATACATAACTCTTGGTCAAGATGACAAAGAATTATCAAAAATTGTTCTCGGAATGATGAGAATAGAAGATAAGTCTGTAAAAGAAGTTGAAGAACTGGTAGAAACAGCACTGTCTGTTGGAATCAATGCTTTTGACTTGGCTGATATTTATGGTCGTGGTCGTTGTGAAGAACTGTTAGGTCTTGTCCTAAAAATCGTCCAGATTTAAGAGAAAAGATGTGGATTCAGTCCAAATGTGGCATTCGCATAGAAGAATTTACCTATTTTGATTTTTCTAAGGACTATATTATAAAATCAGTAGACGGTATTTTGCAAAGATTGCAGGTTGAGTATTTAGATAGCTTGCTTCTTCATCGACCAGATGCTTTGATGGAATCTGACCAAGTAGCAGAAGCCTTTGATTTCCTTTATAAACAAGGTAAGGTTCGAGATTTTGGAGTTTCTAATCAAAATCCTATGATGATGGAGTTACTTAAAAAAGATGTCAAGCAACCGTTAGCTGTTAATCAGCTACAATTGAGTGCGGCTTTTACTCCAGGATTCGAATCAGGTTTTCATGTTAATATGGAAGATAGTCAAGCAGCTATGCGAGATGGCAGCATTTTTGAATATTGCCAATTACACGATGTGGTCATTCAAGCATGGTCTGTTTTACAATTCGGGTATTTTAGAGGGAATTTTGTTGGAAATGAGAAATTTCAAGCTTTAAATCAAGTACTTGATCGTTTAGCTATTAAATATGGAGTAACCTCTTCAACTATTGCTATTTCTTGGATATTGCGTTATCCAGCAAAAATGCAGGCAGTCGTAGGTACCACAAATCCTAATCACTTGAGAGAAGTTAGCCAAGCGGCAAACTTTAGCTTAACAAGAAAAGAATGGTATGAAATTTATCTTGCAGCAGGGAATAATTTGCCGTAAGTAGAAGCAGATGTAAATAAATCACAGTCAAAAAGCCGTTGCAAAGCGGTTTTTTTGTTATAATGAAGGGAAGAATTATTGATTTTAAAGGAGAATAACATGACTTTTGAAGAAATCCTGCCTGGGTTAAAGGCTAAGAAAAAATATGTACGAACTGGTTGGGGAGGTGCTGAAAACTATGTCCAACTTTTTGACACTATCGAGCAAAATGGGGTTGCACTTGAAGTGACGCCCTACTTCCTAATCAACGTTTCTGGCGAAGGAGAAGGTTTTTCCATGTGGAGTCCGACACCTTGTGATGTTTTGGCGACGGATTGGGTAGAAGTGCATGACTAGACGCGTATTGATTACGGGAGTAAGTTCAGGGATTGGTCTGGCTCAGGCTCGACTCTTTTTAGAGAAGGGCTATCAAGTTTATGGAGTTGACCAAGGTGAAAATCTACTCTTAGAGGGTGATTTTCACTTTTTACAGAGAGATTTGACCTTGGACTTGGAACCTATTTTTGACTGGTGTCCTCAGGTTGAGGTTTTGTGCAATACTGCTGGAGTTTTGGATGATTACAAACCACTGTTGGAACAATCAGTGCAGGAAATTCAGGAGATTTTTGAAATCAACTACGTTACTCCAGTAGAGTTGACTCGGTATTATTTGACACAAATGCTAGAGAATAAAAAAGGAATCATCATCAATATGTGCTCCATTGCTTCTAGCCTAGCAGGTGGAGGTGGTCACGCCTATACTTCATCTAAGCATGCCTTGGCTGGATTTACCAAGCAGTTGGCTCTAGATTATGCAGAAGCTGGGATTCAGGTCTTTGGTATCGCTCCAGGAGCAGTCAAGACGGCTATGACCGCTGCGGATTTTGAGCCAGGAGGCTTAGCTGACTGGGTGGCTAGTGAAACACCAATCAAGCGCTGGATTGAACCAGAGGAAATAGCAGAGCTTAGCCTTTGCTTAGCTAGTGGAAAAGCAAGCGCCATGCAAGGACAAATCTTGACAATAGATGGCGGCTGGTCTTTGAAGTAGGAGGATCTGATGGAAGTCAAAAGACACTTTGGAGTCTACGCTGTTTGCTTAGAAAATGGGAAGCTACTCTAATCCTCGAATCTACG
Source organism: Streptococcus sp. 4155 (assembly GCF_013276695.1). NCBI lineage: Bacteria > Bacillati > Bacillota > Bacilli > Lactobacillales > Streptococcaceae > Streptococcus > Streptococcus sp. 4155. The sequence goes on along the minus strand of NZ_VMLM01000010.1, from coordinate 23,806 downwards.
ATGTTTTCGTCAGAGAAGAGTTAACAAATTTTATGGTTCACCATGTCATGGCCTTGTATGATGTAGAAATGAATGAGAGTGCACCTCAAGTTACGACTTCGGAAGCTGTGTCTGATGGTGCGAATGATTCACTTGGATATATTTGGATGGATATTCAAGAGATTACAGAAGAAAATGTATCGCCATTAGTCTTGAAGGTTAAGTCTGAATTATTAGGACTTCCAGAACTGGACAAGACTTCTTACATGAATTGGAAGGTGAAGTAGGAGGATAATGGAACTATTTAAAACATGGAAGAAAAATATGGTTCTCTATGGTCTTAAATCTCAAATTGGAACTGTCTACCGAAACAATGATAGGACAACAAGCTTTTATGATGTTGGGAATTTTCTATACCTAGCAGGGGAGTTGGATTCCAGATTTTGGGAAGATTTTGTTAGAAAATATGGTTTAGATTATAAGATTATTATTTCAGAAAATACTAATTGGCAAGATTTTCTGCATCGAAAAGTGGGGCTAAATTCTTTTACTCGCTATTCTTTTAAAGATAAGGCAAATTTTCAAGTTAAATTTCTAAATGATCTAGTTACTCATTTAGAGGAAGATTACAATATTGTGCCTATTGATAATCATATTTATAACTGCTTTTCTACGGAAGAATGGTCACAGGATTTACAGGGGGATTTTGAGTCTTATCAGGATTTTGTTTTAAAAGGTGGATTTGGCTTTGTGATTCTTAAAAATAATGAACTGATTGCTGGGATTTCCTCAGGGTTAGTTTACCGTGAAGCAGTTGAAGTGGAAGTTGCAACTAGACCAAACGAACAAGGAAATGGATTTGCTAAAAAGCTTGGTGCTGCAATGATTCTAGAGAGTTTAAATAGAGATATGTTTCCACTTTGGGATGCTCATAACGAGGCTTCCAAAAAAGTAGCAGAATTTTTAGGATATGAGTTAGCTGAACCTTATGAAGCTTTTGAACTAGAGGAAAATTTCATATAATTATATATGATATTGTATCTTTTAAGATGAGGTGAATGATGAGAAATCAACTTGCCCTTAGTGGCGAAAAAATTCTTGAAAAAATTTATCCTCAACTATTTCACCACGTCGGCATGATTCGTGGGGAATATTTGTTGAGAGAGCTTAATCAAAACATCATATTAGCAAGTTGTCAGCAATTTGTAAAAGATTATCTAGAGACTATCTGCTCCCTGTACTCAGATGAAGAAGTTTGGTATCGTTTTTCTGAATTAACGAATACAGAAGCCAATTGTTTAGTGGGGACTAGAGAGTTTTTTGACGAAGGGCATCCCTTGTTTGGCTATAGAGGAACCAGGCGTTTACTGGCGTGTTTGGATGAATTTCAGGCTGAAGCACATGTCGTTACAGAAGTTTATCAAACCAACCCCAATCTATCTCTTATCTTTCCTTTTGTCAATGATGACGACCAATTAAAACAAGCTATTACAGTATTGCGTCAGCAGGGTTTTACTGGGAAAGTCGGAACGATGATTGAATTACCGTCAGCGTATTTTGACTTATCTAGTATACTGGAAACGGGCATTTCAAAGATTGTAGTTGGAATGAATGATTTGACTTCCTTTGTTTTTGCGACTATGAGAAACAGTCAATGGCATGATATGGAAAGTCCAATAATGTTAGATATGCTAAGAGATATGCAGGATAAAGCAAGAAAGAACAAGATTGATTTTGCTGTAGCAGGCTATCTGAATACTTCTTTCATACAAAAAATGAATCAGTTGGGTATCAAGTGCATTATCCACTACAGTTCTATTCCAGAGATTTTTGATTTAGAGATTGACCATCCAGATCATCTTAAACACATAAAAGAAGAAAGTAAAAAATTACAAAGGAGTACCCATGATACCGCAAGAAATGTGGAATAAATACAAGCAAATCAATCCTTTGATCGGAGATGAAATCGATGCTTGGGCTTTTGGAGTTGAACCAGATCTTTTAGCGGATTTGGTGTTTAAAGGAGAAAAGACAGCAACAGCATCAGCCTATGACCTCTATGTACTAGAAGACGAACCACTTCCCCAAGTAGGGACCTTCGATATCATTTTAGATAGTCAAAATCAGTCTGTCTGCATTGTCGAAATTACAAAGGTTTCTGTTGAACTCTTCAATCAAGTTTCTGCGCAACATGCCTTTAAGGAAGGTGAGGGAGACAAATCACTTGCCTATTGGCGCCAGGTTCATGAGGACTTTTTCACAGACTGTTTGGGTGAAGTAGGGCTGACTTTTACATCTGAAAGCAAGGTTGTTTTAGAAGAATTTCGCAAGGTCTACCCACTGTAGACTATTAGAAGGAAGAAAGTTTTGGAAATCGCTGTCCAATCCTTTTTTTTCAAGCAAAATATGATATAATAAGTTTGTTTGAAGAAGAGCAGCAGCTCTTAAACTTAGAATAGGAGAAAACTATGCAAGCAGTTGAACATTTTATTAAGCAATTTGTTCCTGAACATTATGATTTATTTTTAGATTTGAGTCGTGAGACCAAGACTTTTTCTGGGAAAGTGACCATCACTGGTCAAGCACAGAGTGACCGCATCTCCCTCCACCAAAAAGACTTGGAAATCACCTCTGTAGAAGTTGCAGGTCAAGCTCGTCCATTTACAGTTGACCATGACAATGAAGCCCTTCATATCGAATTGGCTGAGGCTGGTCAAGTTGAATTGGTTCTTGCCTTTTCTGGTAAAATTACAGACAACATGACAGGGATTTACCCTTCTTATTATACAGTTGATGGAGTCAAGAAGGAGGTCTTGTCTACTCAGTTCGAGAGCCATTTTGCGCGCGAAGCTTTCCCATGTGTGGATGAGCCTGAAGCCAAAGCAACTTTTGACCTCTCTCTTCGCTTTGACCAAGCAGAAGGTGAATTGGCCTTGTCAAACATGCCAGAAATCGATGTTGAAAACCGTAAGGAAACAGGTATCTGGAAGTTTGAGACAACACCTCGCATGTCTTCTTACTTGTTGGCCTTTGTTGCTGGTGATTTGCAAGGGGTGACCGCTAAAACTAAAAATGGTACCCTGGTAGGTGTCTACTCAACCAAAGCACATCCACTTTCAAATCTTGATTTCTCACTGGATATCGCTGTTCGCTCTATCGAGTTTTACGAAGATTACTATGGAGTTAAGTATCCAATTCCTCAATCTCTCCACATCGCCCTTCCTGACTTCTCAGCTGGTGCTATGGAAAACTGGGGTCTTGTGACCTACCGTGAAGTTTACTTGGTTGTCGATGAGAACTCTACATTTGCTAGCCGTCAACAAGTTGCCCTTGTTGTGGCCCATGAATTGGCTCACCAATGGTTTGGGAACCTCGTGACTATGAAATGGTGGGATGACCTTTGGCTCAATGAAAGTTTCGCTAATATGATGGAATACGTCTGTGTGGATACCATCGAACCAAGCTGGAATATCTTTGAAGATTTCCAAACAGGTGGAGTACCTCTTGCTCTTGAACGTGACGCTACTGATGGCGTTCAGTCTGTCCACGTCGAAGTTAAACATCCAGATGAAATCAATACACTCTTTGACGGCGCTATCGTCTATGCCAAAGGAAGCCGTCTCATGCACATGCTTCGCCGTTGGCTAGGAGATGCTGATTTTGCTAAAGGTTTGCATGCCTACTTTGAAAAACACCAATACAGCAACACCATTGGTAGTGACCTTTGGGATGCCCTTGGTCAAGCGTCAGGACGTGATGTCGCAGCCTTCATGGATTCTTGGTTGGAACAGCCTGGTTACCCAGTTCTTACTGTCAAAGTTGAAAATGATGTCTTGAAGATTTCACAAAAACAATTCTTCATCGGTGAGAACGAAGACAAGAACCGTCTCTGGGTGGTGCCCCTCAATAGCAACTGGAAAGGCTTGCCTGATACACTCGAAACTGAAAGTATCGAAATCCCTGGCTACGCAGCTCTTCTTGCTGAAAATGAAGGAGCTCTTCGTCTCAACACTGAAAATACTGCCCACTATATTACCGACTATCAAGGAGACTTGTTAGAAGCTGTTCTTGCTGAGCTAGAGACACTTGATAACACAAGCAAACTGCAAATTGTTCAAGAACGTCGTTTGTTGGCTGAGGCAGGGCACATTTCTTATGCAGACTTGCTTCCAGTTCTTGATAAACTTGCTAAGGAAGAGTCTTATCTGGTGGTTTCAGCTGTTTCTCAAGTGATTTCAGCCCTTGAGCGCTTTATTGATGAAGGAACGGATGCTGAAACAGCCTTCAAAGGACTGGTTGCTAAATTGGCTCGTCATAACTATGACCGTCTTGGTTTTGAAGCTAAAGACGGAGAATCAGATGAGGATGAATTGGTTCGTCAGCTGGCTGTTTCGATGATGATTCGCTCAAATGATGCAGAAGCTCGTCAAGTCGCTAGCCAAATCTTCGCAACACACAAGGAGAATCTTGCAGAACTCCCAGCAGCTATTCGTTCACAAGTTCTGATTAATGAGATGAAACATCATGAGACTAAAGACTTGTTAGCACTTTATCTTGATACTTATACTCACGCAACAGATGCTGTCTTTAAACGCCAGTTGGCAGCAGCTCTTGCATACAGTACAGATGCGGATAATATCCAAAACTTGATTACTTCTTGGAAGGACAAATTTGTGGTCAAACCACAGGACTTGTCTGCTTGGTATTACCAATTCCTAGCTCATCAAGCAACTCAGAAAACAGCTTGGTCTTGGGCGCGTGAAAACTGGGCTTGGATTAAGGCAGCCCTTGGAGGAGATATGAGCTTTGATAGCTTTGTTATCCTTCCTGCTCATGTATTTAAGACTCAGCAACGCTTGGCGGAATACAAGGAGTTCTTTGAGCCGCAACTTTCTGACCTTGCTCTTAGCCGTAACATCGGTATGGGAATCAAGGAAATTGCAGCACGTGTTGACTTGATTAGCCGTGAAAAAGCTGCAGTCGAAGCAGTTGTTCTTCAATACGGAAATGCATAAATAAGCCTAAAATAAAAAGAAAACTCAGCTATCTCATGTAAAATGCAGGGAGTTGAGTTTTTTTTAAGGCAAATTTGGTATAATGGTTCTAATAAGGAGGAGTTTCTCATGATAAAAATCTTATTGGTTGAGGATGACCTAGGCCTGTCAAATTCAGTATTTGACTTTTTAGACGATTTTGCGGATGTCATGCAGGTATTTGATGGGGAAGAAGGTCTCTACGAAGCTGAAAGTGGCGTCTATGACTTGATTTTGCTCGATTTGATGTTACCTGAAAAAAATGGTTTCCAAGTCTTGAAAGAATTGCGTGAAAAGGGGATTACGACTCCAGTTCTGATTATGACTGCCAAGGAAAGTTTGGATGACAAGGGACATGGATTTGAACTGGGAGCGGATGATTATCTGACCAAACCTTTCTACCTAGAAGAACTTAAAATGCGGATTCAAGCGCTTCTCAAACGTTCAGGCAAGTTTAATGAAAATACCTTGACTTATGGAAATATTGTGGTTAATTTGTCAACCAATACCGTTAAAGTCGAAGATACTCCTGTCGAATTACTGGGGAAAGAGTTCGATTTATTAGTTTATTTCCTTCAAAATCAAAATGTTATTTTGCCTAAGACTCAGATTTTTGATCGTCTATGGGGATTTGATAGTGACACAACGATTTCGGTTGTCGAAGTTTATGTTTCAAAAGTCCGTAAGAAATTAAAAGGAACCACTTTTGCAGAGAATTTGCAAACCTTGCGCAGTGTTGGGTATATTTTAAAAGATGTTCAGTAAACTAAAAAAAACATGGTATGCGGATGACTTTAGTTATTTTATCCGTAACTTTGGTGTCTTCACTCTGATTTTTTCCACCATGACTCTGATTATTTTGCAGGTCATGCATTCGAGTCTCTATACTTCGGTGGATGATAAGCTCCACGGTCTGAGTGAAAATCCTCAGGCAGTTATTCAGCTTGCGGTAAATAGGGCAACTGAAGAGATTAAAGATTTAGAGAATGCGGCTACAGATACTAGTAAGACTGAGGTGAAACCCAATGTCAGTTCTAACACAGAAGTCATTCTTTTTGATAAGAATTTTACCCAGCTCCTTTCTGGAAATCGATTTTTGGGATTGGATAAGATTAAGTTAGAGAAAAAAGAACTAGGCCATATCTACCAGATTCAGGTTTTTAATAGCTATGGACAAGAAGAAATCTATCGCATGATCTTGATGGAAACGAATATCAGTTCAGTTTCAACCAATATCAAGTATGCTGCTGTCTTGATAAATACCAGTCAGTTGGAGCAGGCTAGTCAAAAGCATGAGCAATTGATTGTGGTTGTGATGGCAAGTTTCTGGATTCTGTCTTTGCTTGCCAGTCTCTATCTAGCTAGGGTCAGTGTTCGGCCCCTGCTTGAGAGCATGCAGAAGCAGCAGTCCTTTGTGGAAAATGCCAGTCATGAGTTACGAACTCCACTTGCTGTTTTGCAAAATCGCTTAGAAACCCTTTTCCGTAAGCCAGAAGCTACCATTATGGATGTGAGCGAAAGTATTGCATCTAGTTTGGAAGAAGTCCGAAATATGCGGTTTTTGACGACAAACTTGTTGAATTTAGCACGTAGAGATGATGGGATTAAGCCAGAACTTGGAGAAGTTCCAACTAGTTTTTTCAATACGACTTTCACAAATTATGAGATGATTGCTTCGGAAAATGACCGTGTCTTCCGTTTTGAAAATCGTATTCATCGCACGATTGTCACAGACCAGCTTCTTCTGAAACAACTGATGACCATTCTCTTTGATAATGCTGTCAAGTATACTGAAGAGGATGGTGAAATTGATTTTGTGATTTCAGCGACTGATCGTAATCTGTATTTACTGGTTTCGGATAACGGAGTTGGTATTTCCGCAGAAGATAAGAAGAAAATTTTTGACCGCTTTTATCGAGTGGACAAAGCTAGAACTCGTCAAAAAGGTGGCTTTGGTTTAGGATTATCTCTAGCCAAGCAGATTGTAGATGCCTTAAAAGGAACCATTACTGTTAAAGATAATAAACCAAAAGGAACAATCTTTGAAGTGAAGATTGCCATCCACACACCATCGAAAAAGAAAAAATAAAAAGAGTCTGGGGCAAAAGTCTAACCTTAAATATAAAAAGCGAACAAAACAAGTTATCTGACACTCAGAATTCTGTTTTGTTCGCTTTTTTGTCTAATCTATCGATTTTAAAAACTTATAATAAAGAATTCCTAAAATCAAAATCCTTTTGTCCCAGACTCTTTTGGATTTATTTTCTACGTTTTCGTTTGATAATAGACCGTTGAACTTTTAAAACAAGTAAGCTGGATCCGATTGCTGCGGCAAAGGCAAGAGCAGTTGATAATTTTAATGCTAAAAAGATAAAACTAAAGATAGCAATACAGATACAAAAAACAGCGATATTAACAAAAAATAAAATTTCTTTGAGATTGCTATCAGCTTGTGCTTCAGGTGCATAAGCTTGATAATGAGGAAGTTGCTGGTTTAATTCTTCTTGATAGTCTACCTCATAGGATTGTAATTTTCTTACGGGCATGATTCTCTCCTTAACAGTACATACCTATTTTATCATTTTTTCGGCAGAGAATTATTACAGAAAGGTTACAAAAAGAATAAAGTCCCTTTTCATTTTCAAAGCATGGCTGATTTGCTAGAAATGTGGTATAGTTTTTCCTATGGAAAAGATTATCATTACAGCAACTGCTGAAAATATTGAACAAGTTAAACAATTGCTTGAGGCTGGCGTAGACCGTATCTATGTCGGTGAGAAAGATTTTGGCCTTCGTCTGCCAACAACCTTTAGTCATGACCAATTGCGTGAAATCGCTAAGCTGGTTCATGATGCTGGTAAGGAATTGATTGTTGCGGTCAACGCCCTTATGCACCAAGATATGATGGACCGTATCAAGCCTTTCCTTGATTTCTTGGAAGAAATCAAGACAGACTACATTACGATTGGGGATGCAGGTGTCTTTTATGTGGTCAATCGCGATGGTTATTCATTTAAGACTATCTACGATGCTTCAACCATGGTAACTAGCAGTCGTCAGATTAACTTCTGGGGACAAAAGGCTGGCGCATCTGAGGCTGTTTTGGCGCGTGAAATTCCATCAGCTGAACTTTTCAAAATGCCAGAGATTTTGGAAATTCCTGCTGAAGTTTTGATGTACGGTGCTAGTGTCATCCATCATTCTAAACGTCCGCTCTTGCAAAACTATTATAACTTTACGCACATCGATGATGAAAAGACTCGCAAGCGTGACCTCTTCTTGGCTGAACCAAGTGACCCAGAGAGCCATTACTCTATCTTTGAAGACAATCATGGAACCCACATCTTTGCCAATAACGACCTTGATTTGATGACCAAATTGACAGAATTGGTGGAGCATGGCTTTACTCACTGGAAATTAGAAGGTCTCTATACACCTGGTCAGAACTTTGTTGAGATTGCAAAACTCTTTATCCAAGCGCGTAGCTTGATCCAAGAGGGCAACTTTAGCCATGACCAAGCCTTCTTGCTGGATGAGGAAGTACGCAAGTTACACCCTAAAAACCGTTTCCTTGATACAGGATTTTATGATTACGATCCTGATATGGTTAAATAAAGTAAATGATTCGTTGAGAGAAGGAAGATGCAAACATTTCTTCTCTCAATTTTTCGTATTTCTTCACTATTTTACAAAAATCAGCAGGCTAGAATGCTCTATTCGATGGGATTTTTAAGAAAAGTAGTGTTCTTGAGTTTGAAAATTATCCTATGTTTGCAGGTGCCAAATGGCCCTTTTTTTGGTATAATTTTTTATAATGAAAACGATTGGTAATCGCTATGTTGTGGTTGATTTAGAGGCAACTAGCACAGGTAGTAAGGCTAAAATTATCCAAGTGGGAATTGTTGTGATTGAGGATGGAAAAATCGTCGATCACTATACGACGGATGTCAATCCACACGAACCTTTGGATGCTCATATTAAAGAATTGACAGGGCTAACTGACAAACGTCTGGCGCAAGCACCTGATTTTTCGCAAGTTGCTAGAAAAATCTTTGACTTGGTGGAGGATGGGATTTTTGTAGCCCATAATGTTCAGTTTGATGCCAATCTCTTGGCGGAAAATTTATTTTTTGAAGGCTATGAACTAAGAAATCCTCGTGTTGACACGGTCGAATTGACTCAGGTTTTTTTCCCTGAACTGGAAAAATATAGTTTGCCGATATTGTGTCGAGAATTAGGAATTCCTCTAAAACATGCTCACACAGCCCTTTCAGATGCCCAAGCTACAGCGGAATTACTTCTTTTTTTACGAAAAAAGATGGCCCAGCTTCCTAAAGGTCTCTTGGAACGCTTGCTGGAAATGGCTGACGCTCTCTTATATGAGTCCTACTTGGTTATTGAGGAAATTTATCGCAACCAATCTATCCTGACTTCTCCAGACTTGGTCCAAGTTCAAGGGCTATATTTCAAGAAAACTGGAGCTCCCCTGGAGTCACGAAAACTATCTCAGGATTTTTCTAAAAATATTTCTCTGTTGAACCTTGAAGTGAGGGAGGAGCAAGAAAGTTTTGCTAAAGAGGTTGGCTTGCTATTGAAAGATGAGCCTGTCTCTCTGATTCAAGCACCGACAGGGATTGGGAAAACCTATGGCTATCTCTTACCCGCTTTATCTCAAGCCAAAGAGCGACAAATTGTCCTTAGTGTTCCGACAAAGATTCTTCAAAATCAGATCATGGAAGAAGAAGGTAAACGTCTTAAGGAAGTGTTCCATATAGATATTCATAGTTTAAAGGGACCACACAATTATCTGAAGTTGGATGCCTTTTATCGTTCCTTGCAGGAAAATGATGAAAATCGCTTATTTAGACGCTTTAAAATGCAACTCTTGGTCTGGCTGACAGAGACAGAAACGGGGGATTTGGATGAAATTGGTCAACTCTACCGTTACCAACATTTTCTAACAGATCTTCGTCATGACGGGAATTTATCATCTCAGAGCTTATTTGTAACGGAAGATTTTTGGAAACGTAGTCAAGAAAGGGCACAAAACTGTAAGCTTTTAGTGACCAATCATGCCTATCTTGTAACCAGACTGGAAGATAATCCTGAATTTGTCAGCGACCGTTTATTGATTATTGATGAAGTTCAAAAGATTTTGTTGGCTCTAGAAAATCTGCTTCAAGAAACCTACGATATCCAGTCTATTATCGATTTGCTTGATAAGGCTTTACTGGAGGAGCAAAATAAGGTCCAACAACGAATACTAGAAAGTATTCGCTTTGAGTGCCTTTACTTGATTGAACAATTTCAGTCTGGAAAATCTAGGAAAAATATCTTAGATTCTCTTGCCAATCTCCACCAGTATTTTTCAGAACTAGAAGTAGAAGGCTTTGAGGAGCTGGTTCGCTATTTTATAGCTGACCGAGATTACTGGCTTGAAGCAATTGAAACGAGTCAAAAGAAAATTCAGATTTCTTCTACGAAATCAGGCCGTATTCTTCTATCTTCCTTAGTGCCTGATTCATGTCAAGTCTTGGGAGTGTCGGCCACTCTTGAGATTAGTCAAAGAGTTTCTTTGGCAGACCTGTTAGGCTATCCCGAAGCTAAATTTGTTAAGATTGAAGCTGGTAAAAAACAGGATCAAGAAGTGGTCTTGGTCAAAGATTTTCCCCTGGTAACAGAAACCTCCTTAGAAGTTTATGCCAAGGAGATAGCTGATTTACTGATGGATCTTCAAGCTTTCCAACAACCGATTTTGGCTCTCTTTACTGCCAAAGACATGCTTCTAGCAGTATCAAATTTACTCCCTGTAAGTCATTTAGCCCAGTATAAAAATGGCGATGTTCATCAGCTTAAGAAACGCTTTGAAAAAGGAGAACAACAAATCTTGCTTGGTGCAGCAAGTTTCTGGGAGGGAGTTGATTTTTCAAGCCATCCTTTTGTGATTCAAGTTGTACCAAGACTTCCTTTCCAAAATCCTCAAGAGCCCTTGACGAAAAAGATCAATCAGGAACTAATTCAAGAATGGAAAAATGCCTTTTATGATTATCAATTGCCAATGGCCATTATTCGTTTAAAACAGGCTTTGGGAAGAAGTATGAGACGTGAACACCAACGTTCCTTAACCCTCATTCTGGATAGAAGAATCGTCGGAAAACGATACGGCAAGCAAATAGTGACTTCTCTAGCAAAAGAAGCGACTGTTAAAACCATCTCTCGATCCGAAGTTGACGAGGCTATTGATAGATTTTTTAATGAACTTTGATAAATAGTATTGTATGAAAGTATAAGGTTAGTATATATGAAACGTTCTCTCGACTCAAGAGTCGATTACAGTTTGCTCTTGCCAGTATTTTTTCTACTGGTCATCGGTGTGGTGGCTATCTATATAGCCGTTAGTCATGATTATCCCAATAATATTCTGCCCATTTTAGGGCAGCAGGTCGCCTGGATTGCCTTGGGGCTTGTGATTGGTTTTGTGGTCATGCTCTTTAATACAGAATTTCTTTGGAAGGTGACCCCCTTTCTATATATTTTAGGCTTGGGACTTATGATCTTGCCGATTGTCTTTTATAATCCAAGCTTAGTTGCATCAACGGGTGCCAAAAACTGGGTATCGGTAAATGGCATCACCTTGTTCCAACCGTCAGAATTTATGAAGATATCCTATATCCTCATGTTGGCTCGTGTTATTGTCCAATTTACAAAGAAACATAAGGAATGGAGACGCACGGTTCCGCTGGACTTTTTGTTAATTTTCTGGATGATTCTCTTTACCATTCCAGTCCTAGTTCTTTTAGCACTTCAAAGTGACTTGGGGACGGCTTTGGTTTTTGTAGCTATTTTCTCAGGAATCGTTTTATTATCAGGGGTTTCTTGGAAAATTATTATCCCAGTATTTGTGACTGCTGTAACAGGAGTTGCTGGTTTCTTAGCTATCTTTATTAGCAAGGACGGACGAGCTTTTCTTCACCAGATTGGAATGCCGACCTACCAAATTAATCGGATTCTGGCTTGGCTCAATCCCTTTGAGTTTGCCCAAACAACGACTTACCAGCAGGCTCAAGGGCAGATTGCTATTGGGAGTGGTGGCTTATTCGGCCAAGGTTTTAATACTTCAAATCTGCTTATTCCAGTTCGTGAGTCAGATATGATTTTCACGGTCATTGCAGAAGATTTTGGCTTTATTGGCTCTGTCCTGGTTATTGTCCTTTACCTCATGTTGATTTACCGTATGTTGAAGATTACTCTCAAATCAAATAACCAGTTCTACACCTATATTTCCACTGGTTTGATTATGATGTTGCTCTTCCACATTTTTGAAAATATCGGTGCTGTAACGGGCTTGCTTCCTTTGACCGGGATTCCACTGCCTTTCATTTCGCAAGGGGGATCAGCTATTATCAGTAATCTGATTGGTGTTGGTTTGCTTTTATCGATGAGTTACCAGACTAATCTAGCTGAAGAAAAGAGCGGAAAAGTCCCATTCAAACGGAAAAAGGTTGTATTAAAACAAATTAAATAAGGAGAAAATCATGGTAAAAGTAGCAGTTATGTTAGCTCAGGGCTTTGAAGAAATTGAAGCCTTGACAGTTGTAGATGTCTTGCGTCGAGCCAATATCACATGTGATATGGTTGGTTTTGAAGAGCAAGTAACGGGTTCGCATGCAATCCAAGTAAGAGCAGATCATGTCTTTGATGGAGATTTATCAGACTATGATATGATTGTTCTTCCTGGAGGTATGCCTGGTTCTGCACATTTACGTGATAATCAGACCTTGATTCAAGAATTGCAAAGCTTCGAGCAAGAAGGGAAGAAACTAGCAGCCATTTGTGCGGCACCAATTGCCCTCAATCAAGCAGAGATATTGAAAAATAAGCGATACACTTGTTATGACGGTGTTCAAGAGCAAATCCTTGATGGTCACTACGTCAAGGAAACAGTAGTGGTAGATGGTCAGTTGACAACCAGTCGGGGTCCTTCAACAGCCCTTGCCTTTGCCTACGAGTTGGTGGAGCAACTAGGAGGGGACGCAGAGAGTTTACGAACAGGAATGCTCTATCGAGATGTCTTTGGTAAAAATCAGTAAAACGGGAGTTATTCTCTCGTTTTTTATGTGGAAAACTCAGGGAAATCATCGCTTTTTTCATAAAAAAATGCTATAATGAAGGGTATGAAATATCACGATTACATCTGGGATTTAGGTGGAACTTTACTGGATAATTATGAAACTTCAACAGCTGCATTTGTTGAAACATTGGCACTGTATGGTATCACACAAGACTATGACAGTGTCTATCAAGCTTTAAAGGTTTCTACTCCTTTTGCGATTGAGACATTCGCTCCCAATTTAGAGAATTTTTTAGAAAAGTACAAGGAAAATGAAGCCAGAGAGCTTGAACACCCGATTTTATTTGAAGGAGTTTCTGACCTATTGGAAGACATTTTAAATCAAGGTGGCCGTCATTTTTTGGTCTCTCATCGAAATGATCAGGTTTTGGAAATTTTAGAAAAAACCTCTATAGCAGCTTATTTTACAGAAGTGGTGACTTCTAGCTCAGGCTTTAAGAGAAAGCCAAATCCCGAATCCATGCTTTATTTAAGAGAAAAGTATCAGATTAGCTCTGGTCTTGTCATTGGTGATCGGCCGATTGATATCGAAGCAGGTCAAGCTGCAGGACTTGATACCCACTTGTTTACCAGTATCGTGAATTTAAGACAAGTATTAGACATATAAGAAAAAGGAATAAGATGACAGAAGAAATCAAAAATCTGCAGGCACAGGATTATGATGCCAGTCAAATTCAAGTTTTAGAGGGCTTAGAGGCTGTTCGTATGCGTCCAGGGATGTACATTGGATCAACCTCAAAAGAAGGTCTTCACCATCTAGTCTGGGAAATTGTTGATAACTCAATTGACGAGGCCTTGGCAGGATTTGCCAGCCATATTCAAGTTTTTATTGAGCCAGATGATTCGATTACTGTTGTGGATGATGGGCGTGGTATCCCAGTCGATATTCAGGAAAAAACAGGCCGTCCTGCTGTTGAGACCGTCTTTACAGTCCTTCATGCTGGAGGAAAGTTCGGCGGTGGTGGATACAAGGTTTCAGGTGGTCTTCACGGGGTGGGGTCGTCAGTAGTTAATGCCCTTTCCACTCAATTAGACGTTCATGTCCATAAAAACGGTAAGATTCATTACCAAGAATACCGTCGTGGTCATGTTGTCGCAGATCTTGAAATAGTTGGAGATACGGATAAAACAGGAACAACTGTTCACTTCACACCGGACCCAAAAATCTTCACTGAAACAACAATCTTTGATTTTGATAAATTAAATAAACGGATTCAAGAGTTGGCCTTTCTAAATCGCGGTCTTCAAATTTCAATTACAGATAAGCGTGAAGGTTTGGAACAAACCAAGCATTATCATTATGAAGGTGGGATTGCTAGTTACGTTGAATATATCAACGAGAACAAGGATGTAATCTTTGATACACCAATCTATACAGACGGTGAGATGGATGATATCACAGTTGAGGTAGCCATGCAGTACACAACTGGTTACCATGAAAATGTCATGAGTTTCGCCAATAATATTCATACCCATGAAGGTGGAACGCATGAACAAGGTTTCCGTACAGCCTTGACACGTGTTATCAACGATTATGCTCGTAAGAATAAGTTACTGAAAGACAATGAAGATAATTTAACTGGGGAAGATGTCCGCGAAGGATTAACTGCAGTTATCTCAGTTAAACACCCAAATCCACAGTTTGAAGGACAAACCAAGACCAAATTGGGAAATAGCGAAGTGGTCAAGATTACCAATCGCCTCTTCAGTGAAGCCTTCTCCGATTTCCTCATGGAAAATCCACAGATTGCCAAGCGTATCGTGGAAAAAGGGATTTTGGCTGCCAAGGCTCGTGTGGCTGCCAAGCGTGCGCGTGAAGTCACTCGTAAAAAATCTGGTTTGGAAATTTCCAACCTTCCAGGGAAACTAGCAGACTGTTCTTCTAACAATCCTGCTGAAACAGAACTCTTCATCGTCGAAGGAGACTCAGCTGGTGGATCAGCCAAATCTGGTCGTAACCGTGAGTTTCAGGCTATCCTTCCAATTCGCGGTAAGATTTTGAACGTTGAAAAAGCAAGTATGGATAAGATTCTAGCTAACGAAGAAATTCGTAGTCTTTTCACAGCCATGGGAACAGGATTTGGCGCAGAATTTGATGTTTCGAAAGCCCGTTACCAAAAACTCGTTTTGATGACCGATGCCGATGTCGATGGAGCCCATATTCGTACCCTTCTTTTAACCTTGATTTATCGTTATATGAAACCAATCCTAGAAGCTGGTTATGTTTATATTGCCCAACCACCAATCTATGGTGTCAAGGTTGGAAGCGAGATTAAAGAATATATCCAGCCGGGTGCAGATCAAGAAATCAAACTCCAAGAAGCTTTAGCCCGTTATAGTGAAGGTCGTACCAAACCGACTATTCAGCGTTATAAGGGGCTAGGTGAAATGGACGATCATCAGCTGTGGGAAACAACCATGGATCCCGAACATCGCTTGATGGCTAGAGTTTCTGTAGATGATGCTGCAGAAGCAGATAAAATCTTTGATATGTTGATGGGGGATCGAGTAGAGCCTCGTCGTGAGTTTATCGAAGAAAATGCTGTCTATAGTACACTTGATGTCTAAAAAATAGGGAGAAGTAGTTCCCTTGGTCTAAAAAATATGATATAATCGTTACGATTGTTTCAAGTAAAAAAGGAGTTTGATATGTCTAATGGACAACTAATTTATTTAATGGTTGCAATTGCAGTCATTTTAGTTCTGGCTTATGTAGTGGCAATCTTTCTACGTAAGCGAAACGAGGGGAGATTAGAGGCGCTAGAAGAAAGAAAAGAAGAACTATACAATCTTCCAGTAAATGATGAAGTAGAAGCTGTAAAAAATATGCACTTGATTGGACAAAGTCAAGTGGCTTTCCGTGAATGGAATCAAAAATGGGTCGATTTATCTCTCAACTCTTTTGCCGATATTGAAAATAATCTCTTTGAAGCAGAAGGCTATAACCATTCATTTCGTTTTCTCAAGGCCAGTCATCAAATTGACCAAATTGAGAGTCAAATTACTTTGATTGAAGAAGATATTGCGGCAATTCGCAATGCTTTGGCAGACTTAGAGAAGCAAGAATCTAAAAATAGTGGTCGTGTTCTTCATGCTTTGGATTTATTTGAGGAACTTCAGCATAGAGTTGCTGAAAATTCAGAACAGTATGGTCAAGCCTTGGATGAAATTGAAAAACAATTAGAAAATATCCAATCTGAATTTTCACAATTTGTAACCTTGAATTCATCGGGTGACCCTGTGGAAGCCGCAGTGATTTTGGATAATGCTGAAAATCATATCTTGGCTTTGACACATATCGTTGATCGTATACCAGCAATTGTAACAACATTATCTAAAGAGCTACCAGATCAACTAGAAGATTTAGAAGATGGTTATCGTAAGCTCTTAGATGCTAATTATCATTTTGTTGAAACGGATATTGAAGCGCGTTTCCACTTGCTTTATGAAGCATTCAAGAAAAACCAAGAGAATATTTGCCAGTTGGAATTGGATAATGCCGAATATGAGAATGGACAGGCACAAGAGGAAATCAATGCCTTGTATGATATTTTTACTCGAGAAATTGCTGCTCAGAAAGTAGTGGAAAATCTACTTGCAACTCTTCCAACTTACCTTCAACATATGAAAGAGAATAATACTTTATTGGGAGAAGATATTGCACGTTTGAGCAAGACCTATTTACTTCCTGAGACAGCTGCAAGCCATGTTCGTCGTATTCAGACAGAATTAGAGAGTTTTGAGGCAGCTATTGTTGAGGTAACTTCAAATCAAGAAGAACCAACCCAAGCTTATTCAGTTCTTGAAGAAAATCTTGAGGATTTACAAACTCAACTAAAAGATATTGAAGATGAGCAAATTTCAGTTAGTGAGCGCCTGACACAAATTGAGAAAGATGATATCAATGCACGTCAAAAGTCCAATGTTTATGTCAATCGTCTCCATACTATCAAGCGATACATGGAAAAACGCAATCTGCCAGGTATTCCACAAACTTTCTTGAAATTATTCTTTACGGCAAGCAATAATACCGAGGATTTAATGGTTGAGTTAGAACAGAAAATGATTAACATTGAATCTGTTACCCGAGTTCTTGAAATTGCAACGAATGATATGGAAGCTTTAGAAATGGAAACTTATAATATTGTACAATATGCAACCTTAACAGAGCAACTCTTGCAATATTCTAACCGCTATCGCTCATTTGATGAACGCATTCAAGAAGCATTTAACGAAGCTTTAGATATTTTTGAAAAAGAATTTGATTATCACGCTTCATTTGACAAGATTTCTCAAGCATTGGAAGTGACAGAGCCTGGTGTAACCAATCGCTTTGTTACTTCATATGAGAAAACACGTGAAACGATTCGTTTTTAAAAAGCTTAGTTCATTCTAAGCTTTTTTCTTTACTCAAAAGCTATGAGTTTACTTATTTATCATTGAAATTAATGCTTGGTTTTGATATTATTTAAATATGAAGAAAGATAGAACAAAGCGTGGTAGTCACGCTAAAATGGGACGGAGTAAAAGAGTCCAGTGGACTCTTTTAGCCTAAGCTAAATTTTAAAAAGCGAGGGTGGTTGTTTTCTCAAAGTTTTGAAGGAGCTAAAGCAAGAGCTATTATTATGAGCTTGTTGGAAACAGCTAAACGTCATCAATTACATAGCGAGAAATATCTATCCTATCTTCTAGAATGTCTTCCAAACGAGGAAACGCTCGTAAACAAAGAGGTTTTAGAGGCTTATTTACCATGGACTAAAGTTGTACAAGAAAGGTGAAAATAAGAAATCTCCAGATTAGGAACTATCGCTAAGTTCACTAATCTGGAGATTTTTCAATAGACTTCGTTATTGTACGGTTACGTTTGTCACAGTTCCTGAAATGCTTAATTCACGATTATAGTAAAATGAAATAAGAATAGGACAAATCGATCAGGACAGTCAAATCGATTTCTAACAATGTTTTAGAAGTAGAGGTGTACTATTCTAGTTTCAATCTACTATAAAAGCACATGAACTATTCTATGACCGTGATTAGTAAGGTTTTTGCTTAATGAGTAATTGAATGGAAAGTAATTATTTAATAAAGAAATTTAGTCTTGTATTAATCGAGATTAAATTTCTTTATGTTTAAATTACATGAGAAGAGTGATTAATATTACAATTTTGTTACAAAAAAAGTTTTTGATAGAATTTTCAGATAATTTAGGATATAATACTTTTAATTTAAATAAAAAGGAGTGATTTTATGGGAGACTGCAAAGATTTTTGTCATAAAAAGTACCAAATAGCAACGATTTTTCTGCTATCGGTCTTTGCATGCAGATTTGCTTTAGTACAGGTTAGTGCTGCTGAGGGGAAATTTGAAACATCCAATCAAGTTACACATGCAGTAATAATTAATAAATTAGATGATTCAAATAAGCTCGCACCGTCAGTCACGGCTGACAAGAATGCTCTAGATTCTTCTTCAAAGGAAAAAACAGAAGCGACAGCGTCAGTAAAACAAGATGATTCTATAGAATATAGAGATAATAAGTCAGACAAGAATGTAATCACACAGAAAGAAAAGACTGCTATAAAAAGTGAAGAGAAGAAGGAAGAATCAGCAGTAGAAAGAAGTTCTTCTTCCGAAAGTTCACAATCACAGTCGTTATCTCAAAGTGGACATAAAGAAAAGCCAAATAGTATCTCCAGTAATGAAATGATTACTATCCCTAAAACATGGGAAGCAGGACACAAAGGGCAAGGAACTGTAGTCGCTGTTATAGATTCAGGCCTTGATTTGAATCATGAAGTTCTGCGTATTTCTGATCCGTCAAAGGCGAAATTTAAAAATCAGGATGATATCGAAAAAGCTAAAAAAGCTGCCGGTATTGACTATGGAAAATGGTACAGTGACAAGGTAGTATATGCTTATGATTACTTTGATGGAACTGATAATATAAAAGAGGCTGAAAAAGAGTCTCATGGAATGCACGTTACTGGTATTGTAGCTGGAAATCCAGTTAATAAAGCCCCGAATTCTGAGAAGGTTTATGGGGTGGCGCCAGAAGCTCAAATTATGTTTATGAGAGTTTTTTCAGATAGAGATAAAACTACAGCCTCTGCCCTCTATGTAAAAGCCGTTGATGACGCAGTTACGTTAGGTGCGGATGTGATCAATATGAGTTTGGGTGCAGGTGCGGGTTCAACTGTAGATGCGGGTTCAGATATTATTGAAGCAGTAAAAAGAGCACGCACTAAAGGAGTATCTGTTGTTATTGCTGCTGGTAATAGCAATACTTTCGGTAGAGGTTTTTCACAACCATTAGCAGAAAATCCTGATTATGGTCTCGTCGGAAATCCCTCTACAGTAGAAGATTCAATTTCTGTTGCTTCGATTAATAATAAAATTCTAACTACTGAAGTCTTTGAAGTAAAAGGTTTAGAAAATGACGCTACCCTTGATTATGGTAAGTTTGATTTTAATAGACCTGAAACAGAAAAAGATTTTGAAAAAGGGAAAGAATACGAATATGTAGCAACGGGTATTGGTCGTGAAGAAGATTTTGCTAATATTGATGTAAGAGGTAAGTTAGCACTGATTCAACGTGGTAAAATCCATTTCTCTGATAAGATTAAAAATGCTCTTCAACACGGTGCAGCTGGAGTTTTAATTTATAACAACGTTGAAGGTGCAAATGTTAGTATGTCTGTTACAGGTGATGCTAAGAAAATCCCATCTGTCTTTAT
The DNA here is from genome assembly GCF_013276695.1 of Streptococcus sp. 4155. Classification (NCBI taxonomy): domain Bacteria; kingdom Bacillati; phylum Bacillota; class Bacilli; order Lactobacillales; family Streptococcaceae; genus Streptococcus; species Streptococcus sp. 4155. Next base: position 3,929 of record NZ_VMLM01000010.1, on the reverse strand, counting down.
TTCAAAATATTATGGTGAAATTCTTAAGTCTGGTCAGTATAAAATTGTCTTTAATCACAAGATGGATAATCGTAAATCAGATGTTGCAGACCAATTGTCAGATTTTTCAAGTTGGGGAGTTACAACAGATGGACAATTGAAACCAGATGTTACTGCACCTGGTGGAAATATCTATTCATCATTTAACGACAATAGTTATGGAAGTATAAGTGGAACAAGTATGGCGGCCCCTCATGTAGCTGGTGTCGCAGCATTAGTCAAAGAATATTTAGCAAAGAAACATCCTGAATTATCAGCTAGTCAAATTTCAGAGATTGTAAAAGCTTTAATTATGTCTACTGCAAAACCACATTTTAATAAACAAACTGGAGCCTATACTTCTCCACGTCACCAAGGTGCTGGCGTAGTTGACACGATGGCGGCAACAAGTACAGATTTATTTGTAACAGGTGCAAATAACTATCCAAGTGTTACTCTTGGTAATGTTGGTGATAAATTTACCTTTGAAGTTATAATTCATAATATTTCGGATAAAGACCGAACATTGAAGATGATTGTAAATACAAATACGGACGAAGTTGAAGAAGGAAAATTCACTCTCCGTCCACGAAAACTAACTGAAACAGTTTGGCCCGAAGTAACTGTGAAAGCTCATAGTACGAAGACAGTAACAGTTAGTGTAGATACAAGTAAGTTTACTGAAGAACTTAGCAAAATAATGCCAAATGGTTATTTTCTAGAAGGATTTGTTAGATTTGTCAATCCTGCAGATGATGGTTCTGTTATTGGTTTACCATTTATGGGATTTAAGGGAGAATTCCAAAATCTACCTGCAATTGAAAAACCAATTTATCAATTGATTAAGGAAGGAAACAGTGGATTTTACTCTGAAATTGATAAAGATAATCCAGGAATTTCACCTTCAGACGATGCAACTTATTTAACAAGTTCTGAAAATGATGTAAATGTTTTAAAAGCAGAGCGTCAAGGAAATCGAGTGACTGTACTCGGAGTGAAACAAGATGATGAAGGAAAATACCATCTTCAATTAGATGAAAAGGGTAATGTTCGCCTTGCTATCTCGCCGAACGATGATGGTAATAAAGATTCTGTTCAATTTAAAACTCTTGTCTATAGAAACTTGGTAAATCTTCGTGCAACTGTTTATGATTCTTCGGATACAACACACAGTCAGCCTATTTGGCAAAGTCGTCCAACAGACCTTGTGAAAAATTATTTTGATGGCGATACTAGAAATCCAAGAAGTTACATTGTAGATAAAACAGCTTGGGGAGGACAGGATTCTAATGGAAATCGAGTCTCTGATGGAATTTATGACTATGTTATTAGTTATAAGCCAGATGTCCCTGGAGCTGAAGAACAATACACAATATTTAAAATTCAAATCGATACACAAAAACCTCTGATTACTTCGGGATATATTCGTTCTCAAAAAAATCAAGAACAATTTATAGCTCGTAAACCTCAGGATGTCGGAAATGGCGGAATTCTTCTAGAAAAAGTCTTTTATATTCGTCCTTCTGAAAATAGAGAGGCGGCAGATTCAGAAATCGAACAGTATCAGATTATCAAACAAAATGAAGATGGTAGTTATACACTTCCTAAGAACATTGATAAATCGAAAATCTTCTATTATGTGGAAGACTTTGCGGGAAATGTAGATTTTATATCTCTCAAAGATCTTGTAGGTGAAGAAAATAGTGGTCGTGTAAAAATTGCTATACTAAACAATAAAACCAATGATGAGATTGATACAACTTATGTTTATCGCATTAAAAATAGCGAAGGTCAATATGTAACCGTTGATAAGTCAAAAGATATTAATTTCTTGAAATTTGGGCATTATGTTGCAGAAATTTTTAGCTATGATCGTACAGAGTTGAAATTTGTGAGTGCTCTATCTAAGGAATTTGATTTAACGAAAGAAAATAGTTTTCAAACTATTACCTTCTTGGCTAACAAAATGAAATATGCCCCAGTAACGGTTGGCTTTAATCAAGCTGTTCCTGGAACTACAATGATTACTTTAGTAGGTGAAGACGGTCAGAGTCAAGTCTTGCCAGCTGAAACATATGGTAAACATTCTTATGGTAAGAAAGTGGTTACTGGTGAATATAAAGTTCTTGTAAATCTGTCAAACGGTTATGAATTACTTGATAATCTTCAACCATTTAAAGTTCTGTTTGGTAAAAATAATGTTTTGTCACTTTCAGTTGTTTCTAAGTTAGCTCTGATTGCAGCTTTAAATAAACAAATGGAAGTAGTTAAAACTCCAAGATATTATAATACAAAACAGAATTTAAAAGAGATGTTTGAGCAAAGTGTCAAAGATGCGCAACTAGCATTGGGAAGTAAACTTAACCAAGATAAAATTGACCAAATTGTTAAGGCTTTAGAGTCTGCTATGCAAACATTGGATGGTAAGGAATCTGATATCACATCATTGAAGAATGCCATTAAAGCATATGCTGAGACAGTTAAAAAAGGTAAATATATAAATTCTGATCAAGAACGCAAAGGTCAATATGATCGTGAATTTAAACTCTTGGCATTATTAATTACAAAAGATTTGATAACTCAAGATGAAATTGACCGTCTGTTGACCACTTTCTTGCAAGCTCAAGACCAGCTGAATGGGAAAGAAACAGATTTTATGAGCCTAAAGAATGTTATCGAGGATGAAGTGAAGTTCCAAGAAAAAGATCCAAGATTTTTGACAGCTAGCAAAGAGGAGAAAGATGCATATCATCTTATTTTCAACAAAGCTAAGCTACTTTTGGAAAATGCAGAAGCTAGTCAAGAAGAAATTAATGAAGTAATCAAAGCTCTAAAAGAAACGGTTGTAAAACTTAAGGCTAATAAAGTAGAGATCCCAACCAAACCAGTTGTACCAGTTAAGCCGGTTGATCCAACTAAAGCAGTTGCACCAGTTAATCCAGTTATTCCAGCTAAACCAGTTGTAACGATCAAGCCAGTTTCTCAAGTGCAACCTGTTAAATTAGTAAGTCAAAATAGACAAGTCTCAACTATTAAGCCTTCAATTAGCAATGATAAAATTGAGAAAGCTACATCAATTACAATACATCATTCCAATATAGAAGCTAAGCATGAGAATAAAACACTAGCTGGAAGTGATCAACAAGTGCTTTTAGCTACAGTCATCAAAGAAGGAAAACAGTTACCAGCCACTGGTGAGAATAACATGATTTCTATTATGCTAAGTATTTCTGGAATTTCTCTCTTGTTGTCAGTTATTGGACTTGTAACTTTTTCAAAAAGTGAGTAGAGAATACAAGCTAAATTCCCAAAGTAAGTTCCACCGCTAGTAGAATTGGAAGTTAGTCTGAGAAAAATCATAAAAACCAGTGGAATTCCGTGTCAGGGTAAGTTCCACTGGTTTTACTCATGCTTGATTTCTATAGTAGTATCATGAGCAAAAGGATTCAAATTATAGTATAGTTGCTTAGTTTCAAACAAGCATGTTATAATAAAGCTATGGCATATAGTACAGATTTTAAACAGCGAGCATTAGATTACATCAAAGAGGGGCACAGCCATGTCGAGGCAGCCAAGGTTTTTGATGTCGGCGTCAGAACTCTCTTCACATGGAAAAAGAACTTACGTGAACAAGGACACTTAGAGAGGAAAAAGCGAGTCGTCAAAAACCGAAAGATTCCTTTAGAGGAATTGAAAGCCTTTGTAGAGGCTCATCCAGATGCTTTTTTACGGGAAATTGCGGCACATTTTAATTGTGCTGTCCCTTCAGTATGGGCAGCTTTAAAGCAGATGAAGGTCACTTCAAAAAAAGATGACGAGCTTTAAGGAACAAGACCCAGAGAAAGTCGCTGAGTTTCTTGATATTTTGGATAACCTAAACGATTTACCAATCGTATATATTGATGAAACAG
>NZ_VMLM01000001.1:0-45027 GCF_013276695.1 Streptococcus sp. 4155 | reverse complement strand
TATGAAAACTCATTAAATAGAGATTACCTATTCTATATTCTTTCATCAAATGTAGTTTATTCTCAATTTTTATCTCTAATTAGTGGAGCTGTTGTGAAAAACTTGAATAGTGATAAAGTTGCTTCTATTCTAATCCCACTCCCACCCCTTCCTGAACAATCCAGAATCGTTGATAAAATCGAACAATTTTTCGCCCATATTGACGCACTAATTTAGTATAATAGTTTTACGTGCGGTGGAATTTCTATCAAACATAAGATAGGAGTTTTACGTTGAAAGAATTTGAATTACATTTGAAGAAAGCTGGTTTAGCTGAAAATACTGTGCGTTCGTACCTTTATGGTGTTCGATTTTTCTTGGAGAATTATGAACTCAAAATGGAAGATTTATTTGAATACAAGGGATATTTATTAGACAATTTTAAACCTAAAACTGTCAATTTGCGACTACAAGGAGTAAATAAATATCTGACTTTTATTGGTCATGATGATTTGAAATTAAAATTTGTCAAAGTACAGCAAAAACCGTTTTTAGAAGATGTCATTAGCTATGCTGATTACCTTTTTCTTAAACGTAGTTTGAAAAAAGATGGTATTTTAAAATGGCATTTTGTCGTTTGGTTTTTAGGTGCAACTGGGGCTCGTGTAAGTGAGCTTATTAAACTAAAAGTAGAGCATGTAGAAATCGGTTATTTTGACATTTACTCAAAAGGTGGTAAAATTCGTAGACTGTACATTCCTAAAAAATTAAGAAATAGTTGTCTTAGTTGGTTAGAATCAGAAAATCGCCGAAGTGGTTATTTATTTTTGAATAAATTTAATGAACCAATTACAGCAAGAGGAGTTGCTCAACAGTTAAAAAATTATGCTGATAAATACAAAATGAATCCTAAAGTAATTTACCCTCATTCTTTTAGACATTTATTTGCTAAGAATTTTTTATCGAAGTATAATGATATTGCCTTGCTTGCAGATTTGATGGGACACGAAAGTATAGAAACTACTCGAATTTATCTAAGGAAAACAGCTACTGAACAACAAAATATTGTAGATAAAATTGTTAATTGGTAAAAAAATAACAGGTGGTCAAATTGACCATCTGCTATTTTTTTGTGATTATGGCTCTTATTATCTGAATAACATTAAAATTGAAATAGATTTTCCAAGAAGATCAACTTGGTTGCTAGCTCCTTTAGAAAAAATTGTAACAACTATTTCAGCTAAGCCTTATCAAATAAAACAGTCTGAAATTGTAAAAGAGGGCAAGATTCCAGTAGTTAGTCAATCTAAAATATTAGTTGAAGGATTTTCTAATAATTTTTCTAAGATTCTAGACTATAAAACAAACGTTGTAATATTTGGTGACCATACAAGAAATCTTAAGATTATAGACTTCCCTTTTGTTGTTGGTGCAGACGGAGTAAAAATTCTGTCTCCAATTTGCTTATCTGCAAAATTTTTAAAATACCACTTAGACTATACGCTATTATTTGTTAGGAACAGGGGCTATGCTCGACATTATTCGTATCTAAAATCTAAAATAATAGGTATTCCTTCAGTTTTAGAACAAAAGAGAATTGTCGCTAAAATTGATTTACTTTTTCAAAAAGTTTCTCAGCTTTAGTAATTATTAATTTTTGTGTACGTATACCTGGAAAATTAATTATAGTTTGAGAAAATCTAGTTTTGTTTAATATAGGAATAGTGGTAGATGATGTATTGTTCTTGAATTGTTTTTGCATAAAATCAGACTGTATAGCTAAAAGTAAAAATTTTGAGTTGACAAAATTAAATACTTCTATGCCATGCATTTGTTGATTGAACGCTCCATCAACACGAACAATCCCAGCAATTCCAATATTTCCAATACCATTTATTAAAATAGAACCTGCTTTTATTTTTCTGGATTTTGTATTTCCTAGAACCGATAAATATTCAGTTGCATTGTATAGTTCTCCTTGTAATAAATCAGCAGGTTTATAGAATGGTATTTCGCCGCCGTAGTTTTCAGGGCTATTTTTAGATGGCGTGTTACCAGTACTAATTATTCCTATATAATTTAATGTTGTCTGTACCCAATTCATAGGTATCTTCCCATAATAAGAGTTATCATCTCCTTGGGAAACAATAGAAATGTCCAAATCTTTCTTTTTAATCTTGCCTTCTTCAAAGAGTTTTTGTTTTTCTGCTCGTATTTTTTCAAGTAAAACTTCGACTGATTCATCATTTGGGTCTTGTTCAACTAATTTTCCTTGCATAGCATATTGAAGAATAGATTTTTTTAGTTTATCTGGAAATTCTTTATCTAGCTGTTCGAGTCTATTATAACTTTTAGCGTACTCATCTACTCTTTCTAAAGCTGATTCGATTGCTTCTACTATTCGTTGTTGTTCGGATAGTGGAGGCAATAACATAGGAACTTCATATTTTAAAAATTTTATTGAAGCTAAATTTTTTATCGCTGAACCTATAGAATGCTCTTTTAGTGTATTAATCAAACTCGTAAACATCCATTTAAAATACTGTGAATCTATTATATCTGAGTTTAACGTAAGTTTTAATAATGCTTGATTTATAACTCCATTATAATAATTTGAAGGTATTTGAAAGATTTCTCCAATAGTACCTGCACAAGATATTAAAATATCTCCTGCTTTTATTGAAAAATTTTTTAAACGTATATAATCACTCTCTTTTAACCAATAGTCTCCATAATCTATAGTTTTTCTTATAGCATTACCTTGTTCATAAACCTTATATGTATGTTCTCCTTTCGGAACAAACATTGACTTTGTTATAGAACTACCAAAAGGACCTCTTTTTATTGAGCCGTCCTCTAATGCACAAATGTCTGGTAAATAAACTATGGCCCATCCTTTAGGTATATTATGTTTAAACTCTTTTATACTTCCATCAGCAAACTTCCCATAATGTTTCCCATCATCACCACGAAATATCTCAGTTTCCTTTTTATCTCGTTTGATTTTTCCTTCACTGATAAGTTTTTCTTTTTCAGCTTTAATTCTCTTTAATAATTCACTTGCAGGTTCGTCATTGGGATTTTGCGGCACTAATTTCCCTTCCATCGCTCTTTGGAGAATACTTGCCTTAAGTTGTTCTGGTGTCATTATTTGTCCTCCAACAACTGCAAAATATCAGCTAATACATTATCAATCTTATGATTTAAAGTTGCTCTTTCCGCTTGATAATTCTGAATCAACTCAAAGGGATTTAAGATTTCCTCTTCCTCTTTTGGAAAACCACACTGGTCTAAATTATAATTCAACTCAGCCAATTCACTAGGTGTAAATGATTTAGATTTGTAGAACTTACCTTCCAGAATCTCTTCACGATTTTCCCACCAGTCACGAACAGGATTGAAGTGCTCTGACTTCATCGGCTTAGTTTTCGAGAAATTTTTATAACCATCTGGCATATCTAAACGATAAAACCAAGTTTCTTCTGTTTTCTTTGTTTTATCAAAGAAAAGAATGTTCGTATGGATTCCTGTATACGGTGCAAAGACACTATGAGGCAACCTAATAATCGTATGCAAGTTGAACTCATCTACCAGTTTTTGTTTCAAGCGAGTTTTTACACCTTCACCAAATAGAAAACCATCAGGTAAAATAACTCCAACACGACCATTTTCTTTCAAACGATACATAATGACAGCCATAAATAAATCAGCTGTTTCAGAACTCCGTAATTCTGCTGGAAAGTTATTTTTTATTGTTTCTAATTCTGACCCTCCAAAAGGTGGATTCATCATAATAATGTCAAATTTTTCATCATCCGTATATTCACGAACATTTTTCTCTAAAGTATTTCCATGAACAATTTTAGGGTCATCAATTTCGTGAAGAAACAGATTTGTAACTGCTAAAAGATGAGGAAATGCTTTCTTTTCAATACCAAAAACAGCTGTATTATATTTTTTGGTATCTTCACTAGTTTTACGTTGACTACTTAAACGGTTCAGAGTCGAAGTCAAGAAGCCTCCTGTTCCGCAAGCAAGGTCTGCCATTGATTCTCCAAGTTTTGGGTTAAGAACTTCGGCAATAAAATCAGTCGCTGCACGTGGCGTATAAAATTCTCCTGAGTTCCCAGCATTTTGAATATCTTTAAGAATTTTTTCGTAAATATCATTAAACGAATGACGATCTTCAGGGCTATTGAAATCAACTTCATCAATAACATTGATGACTTGGCGTAACAAGACGCCATTTTTCATATAGTTGTTCGCATCTTCAAAAGCTGATTTAACAATCGTTTTTCGAATAGGCATAATTGAAGTTATTTCAAGCTCTTTCAACTCTTTGAATAACTTGTTATTGACAAAATCAAGTAATTCATCGCCTGTCAATACCCGCTCTCCATTTTGAGCATGAGCCCAATTCCGCCATTTTAATTCCTCTGGGATAATTGACTCATACTCGTCTTCTTCTAATTCCCAAACCATTTCACGGCTATCATAAATTTTTAAGAATAATAACCAAGACATTTGCTCAATACGTTGAGCATCACCATTAACACCAGCATCGTTTCGAGTGATATCTTGAATTCTTTTTACAAATGATGTAATTGACATACTTTCCTTTCATTAAGCTACTGTAAATAGCTCTTTCTCCAATTCTTTAATTGCTTGTAAATATCGTTTTTTATCTCCAAAATAAGTATTGATGATTTTGAAGGTTCCACCATATATCTGAAATTCTGGAAGTTTTAATGTTTCAATGCTTTCGAGTTCTCCAATACCTTTATCCATGTATTTGTCCAGTAAAATTTCCAAAACAGCACGCGCTTCCTCACTATATTTATATAAATATCCGCTTTGTTTGAGTTTATTGATACGTTCCGTTTTGGTTAATTCTTTTTGACCATAGGCAAGTTTTAGGAGTAAATCAAAATCATCGATTTCTTGTTCTGATATTCCCTCCGACTCTCGAATAGCATCTAGATAAACTCCTTTTTTATAAAGTTCGTCTAAGATAAGCTTCTTTTTATCCGCCGTATGCCAAACTGTGATAAAATCGTTCAAAGTGGCGTAGCTACCTAAGATATTCTTCCGAGTGTAGTCGGTCAGGCTTTCGGTAATCAGTTTCCCGTTTTCATCCAATACTTGAACAGTAGAATTAAGAATGGTAACCTGCTTGTCTGTAACGATATATTTTTCTACTGGGTCACCACCTTCGTTTACAAAACCAGGTGTAGTACCATTGTTTGTTTTTGCGCCCGTTTCCAGAACCTTCACTGGTTCACCATCAAAATCAGGGTCAGCAAACAAATTGGTAACATTTCGAAAATCAATAATCGTAAAAAATTCTTTCCCCTTTTGAGGATAAAGACGTGTGCCACGACCAATAATTTGTTTAAATTCAGTCATGGATTGGATATTAGAGTCTAAAACAATCAAACGACATGTTTTAGCATTAACTCCTGTCGTTAATAATTTAGACGTTGTTACAATAGCGGGAAAATTAGAATTGACATCCATAAAGTTATCCAGTTGAGCTTTTCCTTCAGCGTTGTCACCAGTTACTTGCATGACATAACGATAGTCTTCTTGGACTAAGTCTAGATTCTCTTTTACAAGTGCAGCACGCATTCGCTCGGCATGGTCAATATCAACACAAAAAACAATTGTTTTATCAAATCGTGCATTGTTTTGCTTCATATAATCAGAAACAAACTTGGCAACTCTTTGCGTTCTATCATCAATGACAATGGTTTTGTCAAAATCTTTCCTGCCGTAGTACCTATCTTCTATTAATTGTCCGTTAGCATCAACTTTTCCAGTTTCTGGACGATAACCATCCACATCCACATCTAAATTAATCCTCATAACACGATATGGAGCCAAAAAACCATCCTCGATTCCCTGTTTTAAACTATAAGTATAGATTGGCTCACCAAAGTATTCCGTATTGGAAGCATTCTTGGTTTCTTTAGGAGTAGCGGTCATCCCAATCTGTGTCGCAGAACTGAAATAATCAATCACCTTACGCCAGTTACTGTCTTCCTTAGCTGAGCCACGGTGCGCTTCATCAATTATGACTAAATCAAAGAAGTCTTTGTCAAACTTTTGATAATGTGTTTCAGTTCCATCTTCACCAGTTAGTTGCTGATAAAGCCCTAGATAAATTTCAAAAGAATTTAATTTTTCTGGAGCAGTCAAAAGTTTTGGTGTAATTTTCGTCATTATCTTTTCGAATGGCTTAAAGTCTTCAGCCATCGTTTGGTCTACTAAGATGTTTCTATCTGCTAAGAATAAAACTCGTTTAGCCAAACCAGCTTTTCGAAGGCGATGAATAATTTGAAAAGCCATGAACGTTTTCCCCGTTCCTGTTGCCATCACAAACATTACTCGTTTTTGTCCTCTGGCAACTGTTTCAATAGTACGGTTGATAGCTATTTGCTGATAATAGCGTGGCGTTTTCATTGAGAAGGCGTCTGTATAGTATGGAGTTGAGATAGCTTCTGTAATTTCGTACGTCAATCCTTTTTCCTTCGTCATACGAGAAAATAATTCTTCACGAGTAGGGAATTCGTCTAACTCCAACTCACGTTCTTCTCTCGTGATACGGTCGTGTTCAATAAAGCCATCACCATTCGAAGAATAAACAAATGGAACATCTAAAATCTCTCCATATTCAATAGCTTGTTGTAATCCTGCTCGAACGCTGTGTTTATTATCCTTTGCCTCAACAATTGCAATTCGAGTTCCAAATTGGTAATACAGTGAATAGTCTGATTTTTTTCCTTCTTTACGACGAGCCTTATCTCCTCTAACTTCAATTCGACCATCAGTGAAGTATTCTTCGTAAGCGATATGTTCACCATTTTTCCATCCTTTGGATACAATAGCAGGAGTGATGAAATTTGCTTTAATATCCTCCTCACTCATTTCTTTCTTAGACTTTATAAACTCAACCATATTGAACCCTCCGCATTCTAAAAATCTACTTCTCCATAAAATAAACTATCAGAACAAATTATACTTCTATTATATCACACTTATAAAAATACTCTGCTAAATTGTTGAAAATAAGTATGCAATATATTTTCGCATCGCGTCAGATTATCTCCGCATAACACCGCTATTTTTCACTGTTTTCGGCAGGCAACTTATTATCATTCTATAAGCACTTTCAGTCGGGCTGGTGAGCTATTTTTCAAAAATAAATAATCACATTTAAACATTTTGAAAGTATAAAATATCTACATCAGCCGTTCAAAAACTGGCGTAAATTTTGCTATAATATTTTAGTTTAAATAAAGATTTTTTTATGTCAAAAGGATTTTAACAATGCGGATGCTTCCTATTTTACTTCTCTTTTTAGCTCTACTACCGTTTTTCTCAAAGTTTGTCACTGGAGGTAGTTCTTTCAGTTGGAAAGTGTTTTTGATTTTCATAATAGATTGGGTTTTATTGATAGTTTTTGCGGTTCAGATTTCTTATATTTTTTGGAGATTGAGTCAAAAATGGAAAGAATTATCTAATAAATAACGCTAGGCATGTTTTCTAATTTTGGGGTAAGACAATGAATAGCAGAGTAGAATTTCGGATTTTCACCATTGTTGATTTGGACAAGGAAGAAGAGTATTTGCATGAGATGCATTTGAAAGGTTGGAGATATAGAACGGGTCGTTTTGGTTTGTTCTATCTTGACCAATGTCAACCAGACGATGTCATCTACCGTATCTATGATTCTAGATTTCTTAAAAAATATAAGCATGAACTGCAAGATTTTAGAAATAGAGGTTGGGAATTGATAGGAGCAGGTTTTTGTTCGATTCTTCGTAAATCGGCTTCTGATATACTTTCAGAGGATCAAGTCTATATGAGTAATAATCTCAGGTGGGAAGTTATGCGATATAGACTTCGTTCATGTGCAGCTACTTTCTTAGGAGGTTTTGTTGTTTGTATGAGTTTGTTTCGGGAAGAACTGTCGCAATCTTTCTTTGTCATTTTTGCTCTATATGCCTTTATGATTTCTTATCTAATCCATGGTTTTTTTAGACTTAAAAGGAAATACCAAGTAGATGGAAGGTAAGGTTCTAGGTCTTCAGACTGATTTTTAGCACTCTTGATAAAAGAGTGCTAATTTTTTGAGTTTTTGTCTTGACATTCTCTTTTAAGGGTGTATAATAGAATCATAAGTTAGCACTTGAGTGCATCGAGTGCTAATCGATCAGACAGAGAGGAGTGATGAGATGGTTACAGAGCGTCAGCAGGATATTTTAAATCTGATTATTGACATCTTTACCAAAACGCACGAACCTGTCGGATCCAAAGCCTTGCAAGAGTCTATTAACTCTAGCAGTGCTACCATTCGTAATGACATGGCGGCTCTAGAAAAGCAAGGTTTGCTTGAGAAGGCTCATACTTCAAGTGGTCGGATGCCAAGTGTTGCTGGTTTTCAGTACTATGTGAAACACTCACTGGATTTTGACCGACTAGCTGAAAATGAGGTATATGAGATTGTCAAAGCCTTTGATCAGGAATTCTTCAAATTGGAGGATATTCTGCAAGAGGCTGCTAATCTACTGACAGACTTGAGTGGCTGTACGGTAGTGGCACTGGATGTTGAGCCCAGCAGGCAGTGGTTGACAGCCTTTGATATCGTTGTTTTGGGGCAACATACAGCCTTGGCAGTATTTACCCTAGACGAGTCGCGAACGGTTACCAGTCAGTTTCTGATTCCAAGGAACTTCTTGCAGGAAGATTTGCTGAAACTGAAGGCAATCATTCGAGAACGTTTCCTCGGTCACACTGTTCTAGATATTCACTACAAGATTCGGACGGAGATTCCGCAGATTATCCAGCGATACTTTACAACAACGGACAATGTCATTGATCTCTTTGAACACATCTTTAAGGAAATGTTCAACGAAAACATTGTGGTGGCGGGCAAGGTCAATCTCTTGAATTTTGCCAATCTGGCAGCTTATCAGTTCTTTGACCAACCGCAAAAGGTGGCTCTGGAGATTCGTGAGGGATTGCGTGAAGATCAGATGCAAAATGTCTGTGTTGCAGACAGTCAAGAGTCCTGTCTAGCTGACCTAGCGGTGATTAGTAGCAAGTTCCTCATTCCTTATCGGGGAGTTGGAATTCTAGCCATTATCGGTCCAGTCAATCTGGATTACCAACAGCTAATCAACCAAGTCAATGTGGTCAACCGTGTTTTGACCATGAAGTTGACAGATTTTTACCGCTACCTCAGCAGTAATCATTACGAAGTACACTAAGATTGAAATCATTAAAGGAGGCGAACATGGCCCAAGATATAAAAAAGGAAGAAGTAGAAGAAGTTCAAGAAGAGGAAGTTGTGGAAACAGCTGAAGAAACAACTCCTGAAAAGTCTGAGTTGGACTTGGCAAATGAACGTGCAGATGAGTTCGAAAACAAATATCTTCGCGCTCATGCAGAAATGCAAAATATCCAACGCCGTGCCAATGAAGAACGTCAAAACTTGCAACGTTATCGTAGCCAGGACTTGGCAAAAGCAATCTTACCATCTCTTGACAACCTTGAGCGTGCACTTGCAGTTGAAGGTTTGACAGATGATGTGAAGAAGGGCTTGGGGATGGTGCAAGAAAGCTTGATTCACTCTTTGAAAGAAGAAGGAATTGAAGAAATCGCAGCAGATGGCGAATTTGACCATAACTACCATATGGCCATCCAAACTCTCCCAGCAGACGATGAACACCCAGCAGATACCATCGCCCAAGTTTTCCAAAAAGGCTACAAACTCCATGACCGCATCCTACGCCCAGCAATGGTAGTGGTGTATAACTAAGATACAAAGCCCGTAAAAAGCTCGCAGTAAAAATAGGAGATTGACGAAGTGTTCGATGAACACAAGAAAATCTATCTTTTTTACTCAGAGCTTAGGGCGTGTTCGATTCGGCAATTCTGACGGTAGCTAAAGCAACTCGTCAGAAAACGGCAATCGCTATGGCATTTGCCTAGCCTCCTTATTAACTCGTCGTCGAAATAAAATCGATTTCGACTTCTCGTGTCGCAATTTACATAATAGAAAACTTGTCCGAAACGACAATAAACTATGAAGAAAGATAAGAGGCAAGCCGGAGGCTTGCAAGGAAGATATTTCCCGCCGTGGTAAAAGTTTCAGTAGCTTTTGCTACTGAAACAGGGGATTTTTGAGACAATAGGCTCAAAAATAAGTGATGAAATCCCGAAGGGAGTTGCTCACGTCCCCACTACTTAAGGGAAATATCAAAAAGAAAATTAACTAACAAGGAGAAAAACACATGTCTAAAATTATCGGTATTGACTTAGGTACAACAAACTCAGCAGTAGCAGTTCTTGAAGGAACTGAAAGTAAAATCATCGCAAACCCAGAAGGAAACCGCACAACTCCATCTGTAGTCTCATTCAAAAACGGAGAAATCATTGTTGGTGACGCTGCGAAACGTCAAGCAGTTACAAACCCAGATACAGTTATCTCTATCAAATCTAAAATGGGAACTTCTGAAAAAGTTTCTGCTAATGGAAAAGAATACACTCCACAAGAAATCTCAGCTATGATTCTTCAATACTTGAAAGGATACGCTGAAGACTATCTTGGTGAAAAAGTAACCAAAGCAGTTATCACAGTTCCTGCTTACTTCAACGACGCTCAACGTCAAGCAACAAAAGACGCTGGTAAAATTGCTGGTCTTGAAGTAGAACGTATTGTTAACGAACCAACTGCAGCAGCTCTTGCTTATGGTTTGGACAAGACTGACAAAGAAGAAAAAATCTTGGTATTTGACCTTGGTGGTGGTACATTCGACGTCTCTATCCTTGAATTGGGTGACGGTGTCTTCGACGTATTGTCAACTGCAGGGGACAACAAACTTGGTGGTGACGACTTTGACCAAAAAATCATTGACCACTTGGTAGCAGAATTCAAGAAAGAAAACGGTATTGACTTGTCTACTGACAAGATGGCAATGCAACGTTTGAAAGATGCAGCTGAAAAAGCGAAGAAAGACCTTTCTGGTGTAACTTCAACTCAAATCAGCTTGCCATTTATCACTGCAGGTGAAGCTGGCCCTCTTCACTTGGAAATGACTTTGACTCGTGCGAAATTTGACGATTTGACTCGTGACCTTGTAGAACGTACAAAAGTTCCAGTTCGTCAAGCCCTTTCGGATGCAGGTTTGAGCTTGTCAGAAATCGACGAAGTTATCCTTGTTGGTGGTTCAACTCGTATCCCTGCCGTTGTTGAAGCTGTTAAAGCTGAAACTGGTAAAGAACCAAACAAATCAGTAAACCCTGACGAAGTAGTTGCTATGGGTGCGGCTATCCAAGGTGGTGTGATTACTGGTGATGTCAAAGACGTTGTCCTTCTTGACGTAACACCATTGTCACTTGGTATCGAAACAATGGGTGGAGTCTTCACAAAACTCATCGACCGCAATACAACAATCCCAACATCTAAATCACAAGTCTTCTCAACTGCGGCAGACAACCAACCAGCCGTTGATATCCACGTTCTTCAAGGTGAACGCCCAATGGCAGCAGATAACAAGACTCTTGGACGTTTCCAATTGACAGATATCCCAGCTGCACCTCGTGGAATTCCTCAAATCGAAGTAACATTTGATATCGACAAGAACGGTATCGTGTCTGTTAAAGCTAAAGACCTTGGAACTCAAAAAGAACAAACAATTGTCATCCAATCAAACTCAGGTTTGACTGACGAAGAAATTGACCGCATGATGAAAGATGCAGAAGCTAACGCTGAAGCAGATAAGAAACGTAAAGAAGAAGTTGACCTTCGTAACGAAGTAGACCAAGCGATCTTTGCGACTGAAAAGACAATCAAGGAAACTGAAGGCAAAGGATTCGACGCAGAACGTGACGCTGCCCAATCTGCCCTTGATGACCTTAAAAAAGCTCAAGAAGACAACAACTTGGACGATATGAAAGCAAAACTTGAAGCATTGAACGAAAAAGCTCAAGGACTTGCTGTTAAACTCTACGAACAAGCAGCAGCAGCGCAACAAGCTCAAGCAGGAGCAGAAGGCACACAAGCAACAGGAAACGCAGGCGATGACGTCGTAGACGGAGAGTTTACTGAAAAGTAAGATGAGTGTATTGGCTGAAGAATATCTAAAAAATACACGAAAAGTTTATAATGATTTCTGTAATAAAGCTGATAGTTATGAGTCTGCAAAAGATTTTATAGATAATATTCCAGCAGTATATTTGGCTAGGTATAAAGCAATTATTTTAGCTGAGCATGAAAGTTGTGTTAAAAATGATGAGGCGGTAAGGAATTTTGTTACTTCAGTATTGTTGTCAGCGCTAGTATCAGCACTAGTATCAGCAACCATACAAAAACCAGAATTTATAATATCGTTTATAATGGGCATGATTTGGGTTGTCGGTGTATTCCTTCTAATCTATTGGAATTTTATATCAAATACTAAGAAGAGACAAAAATATATAAATATTTCTGTACTTATAGGATATTTAAAATCAAAATAAAGTTAATTTACTTATTTGCAGAGGTTGCAACCCAGCCTCTGTTTTTCGATAAAAAGGGACGGAATATCATTTGTTTGGGTTTTGTCTCATCAATATGAAAGAAAGGAACAAATGTGTTCAGGGAATTGAACACGGGTTCCCAAATTTCTTACTTAATATAACAGAAAGGAATTGAACCCGACCTAAATTCTCGGAAAAAAGATAAATCTGTCTAGGAGCATCGCTCCAGCGTCAGATTTCCTATTTTTCAGTCGAATTTTACGGTCTTGGTATCTTGTATGAACAATACTGAATTTTATGATCGTCTGGGGGTGTCAAAAAACGCTTCGGCAGACGAGATCAAAAAGGCTTATCGTAAGCTTTCGAAAAAATATCACCCAGATATCAATAAGGAGCCTGGTGCTGAGGAAAAGTACAAGGAAGTTCAAGAAGCCTATGAGACTTTGAGTGACGACCAAAAACGGGCTGCCTATGACCAATATGGTGCTGCAGGCGCCAATGGTGGATTTGGAGGCTTCGGTGGTGGAGCTGGCGGTTTCAATGGGGCAGGTGGCTTCGGTGGTTTTGAGGACATTTTCTCAAGTTTCTTCGGCGGAGGCGGTGCTTCACGCAATCCAAATGCTCCTCGCCAAGGGGATGACCTCCAGTATCGTGTGAACTTGACCTTTGAAGAAGCTATTTTTGGAGCTGAAAAAGAAGTTAAATACAACCGTGAAGCAAGCTGTCGTACATGTAATGGCTCAGGTGCTAAGCCAGGAACCAGTCCAGTCACTTGTGGACGCTGTCATGGTGCTGGTGTCATTAACGTCGATACGCAGACTCCGCTTGGTATGATGCGTCGTCAAGTAACCTGTGATGTCTGTCACGGTCGCGGAAAAGAAATCAAAGATCCATGTACAACCTGTCACGGAACAGGGCATGAAAAACAAGATCATAGCGTACATGTCAAAATTCCTGCTGGTGTGGAAACTGGTCAACAAATTCGCCTAGCTGGTCAAGGTGAAGCTGGATTTAACGGTGGACCTTATGGTGACTTGTACGTGGTTGTTTCTGTGGAAGCCAGCGATAAGTTTGAACGTGAAGGAACTACTATCTTCTACAATCTCAACCTCAACTTTGTCCAAGCAGCTCTTGGTGACACAGTAGATATTCCAACTGTTCACGGTGATGTTGAATTGGTTGTCCCAGAGGGAACTCAGACTGGTAAGAAATTCCGCCTACGTGGCAAAGGAGCTCCGAGTCTTCGTGGTGGTGCAGTTGGTGACCAATATGTTACCGTTAATGTCGTAACACCAACAGGCTTGAACGATCGTCAAAAAGCAGCCTTGAAAGAATTTGCAGCTGCTGGTGATTTAAAAGTCAATCCAAAGAAAAAGGGCTTCTTTGACCATATTAAAGATGCCTTTGAAGGAGAATAATACTCTTCGAAAATCAAATTCAAACCACGTCAGCGTTGCCTTGCCGTACTCAAGTANNTTTCATTGAGTATAAACAAAAAGAGCCGAGTGGCTCTTTTTGTTTATAGATTTTTTAAGACTTTCCTTAAGTAATGACGGACGGTAGCGATCTTCTTCGAAGTTCCATACCTAAACTTTGAGCCTAGGTCTCAAAGTTTCCGGACGAGTCTGAGACAAAAAGATTTTGATTTCAGGAATTCTTTATTATAAATTTTAAAAATCGATAGATTAGATAAAAAAGCGAACAAGACAGAATTCTGAGTGTCAGATAACTCGTTTTGTTCGCTTTTTATATTGAAGATTAGACTTTTATCCCAGACTCGTTTTCAGTACGGCGGAAAATCTTCGATTTAGTTGTGAAATGGTGAATGATACTCTTTAAAAATCTCCTCAAACCACGTCAGCGTCGGCTTGTCTACAACCTCAAAACTGTGTTTTGAGCAGCCTGCGCCTAGCTTTCTAGTTTGCTCTTTGATTTTTATTGAGTATGAGTTGCCTAAATTATGATGTATAGTTGATGGGATATAACTTGTTTACGTTTTAAAAAAGAGCCGACTGGCTCTTTTTACTTATCTTCGATTTCCTGTGTTTCTTTAATCACAGCTAGTCTAGTCTGGATATCCTTTTCCAAGACCTTAAACTTGTAAGTCAGGTCTTCTTGATATTCCTTGATGAGTTCTTTTTGCTGGTCAATGATTTGTAGGCTGTTTTGGATAATATCCACATCGTCCTTGATAGCTTGAACGCGGTCAGTGGTATTCAAGACTTCATCTGTGATGGTTTGGCGATTTTTTGTGAGCAGATAACTTCCAGCTGCAGCTCCTGCAAATAGCAATAGATTGGATAATTTCATGGCAACTCCTTAGGCATTTTTGATGGTTTCAGCGACTTGAGCGAGTTTGTCAAAGTCTGGTTCGTGGGCGATAAAATCAATCTTAAGGTCATCGTCCGCACTGTAGCGAGGTACGAGGTGAACATGGGTATGAAAGACGGTTTGACCTGCGACTTCTTCACAGTTAGCAATGATATTCATACCAGTAGCCTTGGTAGCTTTCATGACTTTTTGAGCTACTTTTGGTACTTGGGCAAAGAGTTGGCTGGCGCTAGTAGCATCCATTTCTAAAAGATTACGATAGTGTTCTTTTGGCACGACCAAGGTGTGTCCTGGTGTCACTTGAGAGATATCAAGAAAGGCAAGAACCTGCTCATCTTCATATACTTTTGAAGCAGGAATTTCCCCTGCGATGATTTTACAAAAAATGCAATCTGACATAAAATCTACCTCTACTGTACTGAATTTTGATATAATATAGCTACATTATACCAGATTTGGAGAAAATATGTTAGAAATTAAAAACCTGACAGGTGGCTATGTTCATGTCCCTGTTTTGAAAGATGTGTCTTTTACTGTTGAAAGTGGGCAGTTGGTCGGTTTGATTGGTCTCAATGGTGCTGGAAAATCGACGACCATCAATGAAATTATCGGTCTGTTGACACCTTATAGTGGCTCCATCAATATCAATGGCCTGACCCTGCAAGAAGATGCGACAAGTTACCGCAAGCAAATTGGCTACATTCCTGAGACACCTAGCTTGTATGAGGAATTGACCCTCAGAGAGCATATCGAAACGGTTGCCATGGCTTATGGTATTGAGCAAGATCTTGCTTTTGATCGAGTAGAACCTTTGTTAAAAATGTTCCGTCTGGACCAGAAATTAGACTGGTTCCCTGTTCATTTTTCAAAAGGGATGAAGCAGAAGGTCATGATTATCTGTGCTTTTGTGGTGGATCCAAGTCTTTTCATCGTGGATGAGCCTTTCCTTGGTCTTGACCCGTTGGCTATTGCGGACTTGATTCAGCTTTTGGAAGTGGAAAAGCAAAAAGGCAAGTCTATTCTCATGAGTACCCACGTGCTGGATTCAGCGGAAAAGATGTGTGATGCTTTTGTCATTCTTCACAAAGGGGAAGTGCGTGCTAAGGGAAATCTCCTGCAACTGCGCGAAGCCTTTAACATGCCTGAGGCTAGTTTGAATGATATTTACTTGGCTCTGACCAAAGAGGAGGACCTATGAAAGACTTGTTTTTAAAGAGAAAGCAGGCTTTTCGTAAGGAGTGTCTTGGTTATCTACGTTATGTTCTCAATGACCACTTTGTCTTGTTCCTGCTTGTCCTGCTGGGCTTTCTAGCCTACCAGTACAGTCAACTCTTGCAAGATTTTCCTGAAAATCATTGGCCCATCCTTTTGTTTGTAGGAATTACCTCTGTTTTACTGTTGCTTTGGGGTGGAATTGCCACCTATATGGAGGCTCCAGACAAGCTCTTTCTCTTAGTTGGAGAAGAGGAAATCAAGCTCCATCTCAAGCGTCAAACTGGCATTTCCCTAGTCTTTTGGCTCTTTGTACAGACCCTTTTCTTGCTTTTATTTGCGCCCTTATTTTTAGCCATGGGTTATGGCTTGCCTGTCTTCCTAATCTATGTGCTTTTGTTTGGGTTAGGTAAATATTTCCTCTTTCGTCAAAAGGCCAGCAAATTTTTCACTGAAACTGGACTGAACTGGGACTATGTCATTTCCCAAGAAAGCAAGCGCAAACAAGTCTTGCTTCGTTTCTTTGCCCTCTTTACGCAGGTAAAGGGAATTTCAAACAGCGTCAAGCGTCGTGCCTATCTGGACTTTATCCTAAAGGTTGTTCAGAAGGTGCCTGGGAAGATTTGGCAAAATCTCTATCTTCGTTCTTATTTGCGAAATGGAGATCTCTTTGCGCTCAGTCTCCGTCTGCTCCTACTTTCCTTGCTGGCGCAGGTCTTTATCGAGCAAGCTTGGATTGCGACAGCAGTGGTAGTTCTCTTTAACTACCTCTTGCTCTTCCAGTTGCTGGCCCTCTATCATGCCTTTGACTACCAGTATTTGACTCAACTCTTTCCACTGGACAAGGGGCAAAAGGAAAAAGGCTTGCAGGCGGTAGTCCGAGGATTGACCAGTTTTGTTTTACTTGTGGAATTAGTTGTCGGGTTGATTACCTTCCAAGAAAAACTAGCCCTTCTAGCCTTGCTGGGTGCAGGTTTGGTTTTACAAGTCTTGTATTTGCCTTATCAGGTAAAACGTCAGATGCAGGACTAACATTGCCTATATGACACTAAAAAAGAAGTTGAGTTCAGTTTGCCTCAACTTCTTTTATTTTCTACAAGATAATGGTTGGCCCGTAGAGGCTCAACTTGGTCTTGACTTGGTCAAAGTGGAAGCGGTCATAGGCCCGCCAAGCGGCACGAGTAGGAGCATCTGGATCGAGAGCGCTGAGTCCCATGAGAAGACTGGAAGTCTGGTAAAATTTTTCCAGTTCAATCAAGACTCGATTATCCACTGTCTCAGCCTTTGCTAGAAAGCCAAGAATAGAGTTTAATTGCTCCTGAAAGCGGACGTCGTCAGCGGTTGCCTGTCTGCATGCTTGGTAGGCTTTGTTTAAGTCAGTTATCAGTGCCTGAGCAGTTTTAATTGGGTCTGTCATTTACGTGACCTCCTATATAATTTATGTTTTAAGGTAAGGGATTGTGTAAATCTCCTAGTGAGGCACCTATATTATTAGCAACATTGCCAACTATGTTGCCCCAATCAATGATACATTTACCATTATCAAGATTAGCTTTATTATATGAATATCCATTTCTACATAGTACATTATCGCTAATCATATGAAACGGAGAATACCATCCATATGGAATACTACCGCCATTTATATGAGAAAGTTCGATTGATGTTAATTGTTTTGTTTTATTTGACTTGGCCATAATT
The DNA here is from genome assembly GCF_013276695.1 of Streptococcus sp. 4155. Lineage (NCBI taxonomy): Bacteria > Bacillati > Bacillota > Bacilli > Lactobacillales > Streptococcaceae > Streptococcus > Streptococcus sp. 4155. The sequence continues at coordinate 27,279 of NZ_VMLM01000001.1, read as the reverse complement.
TTCTCCTTGTTATATTTACGTCAATTGCAATAGAGTATATTTATAGGGTGTTAATCATGGTGGATGTGAATAAATCATATGCACCCCTCCTTTTTTGATGATTTTTAAAGTTGTTGCAAACATAGTCTTTCTATAATCATAGTCTATCACTTTTATCTCCTTTTTCACCATCAAATCTTTAATTGTCCTTGAAATTTCCTGAATGGTACTGTTAAGATTTTATGATAAAATAGTTGTAAGCTCATCATGATGTTGTAGAAAAATAGTCCTTTTAGGAGTTTTCAAAGACTGTTTAGGATTGGGTGCGCTTGTGTGAGAACTTTTCTGTTATTCTTTTCTTAGGAGGAGAATCCAATGAAACATATGATTATTCAGACACAGAAAACAGTTTATAAAGTAAACATCGACGATGTCTACTATATCCAAACACATCCAACTAAAGCCCATACTGTACAGATTGTTACAGAAGAAGCTAGTTTTAATATGGTTCAAAATTTAAGTGATCTTGAGAACCAATATGGGGAAACCTTGATGAGATGTCATCGAAATTGTTTGGTCAATCTTGATAAAGTAAAATCGATTGATTTTCAAGAAAGAATCCTTTTTCTTGGAGAAGAAGGTCAATACGCTGTCAAGTATGCCAGACGTCGCTATAGAGAAATTCGTCAAAAATGGTTGAAAGAAGGAGAGTAAGAAGATGAGAATATTTGTTTTAGAAGATGATTTTTCCCAACAGACTAGGATTGAAACGACGATTGAGAAACTTTTGAAAGCACATCATATCATTCCTAGCTCTTTTGAGGTATTTGGCAAGCCGGACCAACTGCTGGCAGAGGTGCATGAGAAGGGGGGCCATCAGCTATTCTTTTTGGATATTGAGATTCGAAATGAGGAGATGAAGGGTCTAGAGGTGGCTAGAAAGATTCGGGATCGAGACCCCTATGCCCTGATTGTCTTTGTGACGACTCACTCAGAGTTTATGCCCCTGTCCTTTCGCTACCAAGTGTCTGCTCTGGACTATATTGATAAGGCCTTGTCAGCAGAGGAGTTTGAATCTCGGATCGAGACAGCCCTCCTCTATGCCAATAGTCAAGATAGTAAAAGTCTGGCGGAAGATTGCTTTTACTTTAAATCAAAATTTGCCCAATTTCAGTATCCTTTTAAAGAGGTTTACTATCTCGAAACGTCGCCCAGAGCCCATCGTGTTATTCTTTATACCAAGACAGACAGGCTGGAATTTACAGCGAGTTTAGAGGAGGTTTTTAAGCAGGAACCCCGTCTCTTGCAGTGCCACCGCTCTTTTCTCATCAATCCTGCAAATGTGGTGCATTTGGATAAGAAAGAAAAACTCCTTTTCTTTCCCAATGGTGGAAGTTGTCTGATCGCGCGTTATAAGGTCAGGGAAGTGTCTGAGGCTATTAATAACTTACACTGAACTAGGAGAGTTTATGAATATTGTTTGGATATTATTGCATACACTCATTACTAATGGGCTAGAAATTGTCATTTTCTTTAAGGTAGATGGAATTAATCTTACTTTCGAGAGGATTTTTAAAGCCTTTCTTTTGAAGATACTGTTGGCCTTTGTTTTTGTAATGATTGGCTATATGGTAGGAAATGTTTACCTATCTTATTTTATGGAACCCTTGTACGGCATATGCTTGTCTTTCTTATTGTTAAGAGGGCTTCCTAAAAAACTCCTTTTCTTTTATGGTCTCTTTCCAATGATATTGGTGAATCTCTTTTATAGAGGAGTCTCCTATTTTGTGCTTCCATTTTTGGGACAAGGGCAAGTATATGATGGCTACTCATTTACTGGGTTATGTATAATAATTTTCAATTTCTTCATTTCTCTAGCCTTTTTGAAATGGTTGGACTATGATTTTACTAGTTTGAGAAGGGAGATTCTCGATACAGGTTTTCAAAAGTCCCTGACTAAGATTAACTGGATAATGGGGGCTTACTATTTGGTGATACAAAGTCTGTCTTACTTTGAATATGAGCAAGGTATTCAATCAACGACTGTTCGCCATCTCATCCTAGTGTTCTACCTCCTATTTTTTATGGGGGTTATCAAGAAATTGGATACCTATTTGAAGGACAAACTCCATGATAGACTGAACCAAGAGCAGGCCTTGCGCTATAGAGATATGGAACGCTATAGTCGGCATATAGAGGAGCTTTACAAGGAAGTACGGAGTTTTCGCCATGACTACACCAACCTCTTGACTAGTTTACGTCTGGGTATTGAAGAGGAGGATATGGAGCAGATAAAAGAGGTCTACGGCTCCGTCTTAAAAGATTCCAGTCAGAAATTGCAGGACAATAAATATGACCTTGGGCGATTGTTGAATGTTCGGGACCGCGCCCTCAAAAGTCTCCTAGCAGGGAAATTTCTAAAAGCTAGAGAAAAGAACATTGTCTTTAATGTTGAAGTTCCTGAGGAGATTCAGGTTGAGGGGATGAGCCTACTTGATTTTCTAACCATTGTGTCTATCCTTTGTGATAATGCTATTGAAGCCAGTGCAGAGACTAGTCAACCTCATGTTTCAATTGCCTTTTTTAAAAATGGAGCACAGGAGACCTTTATCATTGAAAACTCCATCAAAAAAGAGAGCATAGATATTTCTGAAATCTTCTCCTTTGGAGCCAGTTCTAAAGGGGAGGATAGAGGAGTTGGTCTCTATACCGTTATGAAGCTTGTGGAAAGTTATCCCAATGCTAGTCTCAATACTACCTGTCAAGATCAAGTCTTTCGTCAGGTGCTTACTATGATACCTACAGAATGATGAAAAAAATAAGACCGAGAGTTCTTGTTACTCGGTCTTATTTTTTATAGTTGTATTGGATGATGAAGTCCTTTCGTATTGTTATGCTTAATTATATTAAGGCTGTATAAGATATCTTCCCACAGTCCTCCACCTGTAATTTGGTTGAGTTCGGTAGTTGTTAGTTCTTGAAATGAAGTTAGGTTTTGTTTCTTATCCATGTTATGATTCTCCTTTTTGATAAGATAATAAATAGTTATAGAGTGTTATCTGAAAATTAATCAGAATGGGTTAAAATTTTATCTTTGAAATAATCAAAATATGTTTTCTTTGCAGTTACACTAGTGACGCGACCTTGTAAGCCATATTGGATGAGTTTACTATCCTCATTAGATAGTTTTGCAAGAGCGGTTAATTTAAAGAGATTACCTTGCTCTGTTCTGGTAGGAGTTTGATCAATTGTCTGAAGTTGACCGATAATGGTGGTGCCGTGATTTCCAATCTTCTCCAGTTTTAATCTTACAGTTTGTCCTTTATCTAGTAGAGGTAGATAGTCAGAAGATACGTAGTAAGTGATTAGTATTTCTCTTGTATCTGTGATGACAGGGAATATTTGAGCAATTTCTGTACCAGTTGGAATTCTATTTTTACCTTCAAATTCACTGTTTAAGTGAATGATACCTTTACTTGGGGCGGTTAAGGTATTGTTTTCTAAGCGCTGTGTCGCTTGATCTAGTTGTACTGTTAATTCTGTTAATTGATTCTCCACGGTTAGTTGTTGCTGTGAGGCTGTCTGTAAAAATTGAGTACGGAGTACTTCAATTTTGGTTGCTAAACTATTATCATAAGTTGCTACACTTCCGATACCAGCTTGCTGAATTTTGAGGCTTGCGATAGATGATTCAAGACCTGCAATACTTTGATTAATTTGAGATAAAAATGGCTCCTCTGCAGTTCCTTGTGTTTGTCCTTGTGAGGCTACAAGATAACGATTCAAAATTGACTGGTGCGGATTGCCAGTTGGTAAGCGTGCTCTGTTATTTATGATAGCATCTCTCAACTCTTGATATTCTCCAATTTGTTGTTGAACTTTTGTAATTTCTTGTTCGATGGCTGATGAACTGCTATTGGCAAGATTAGCTTGATTTGAAACTTCGGTGTTAGTCTTTGTGATACCTAGTTCAATATCATGGGATTGTTTAGTAAAATTCCTAAAGGTATTATGGTAGCCAAATTCATCCTCGCCAGAAAAAAGATCAGTCGCTTTTTCTAAGCTTTGTTTCAAAATTCCAAGTCCTTCTTTTTGCTTCTCAAGTCTTTGTAATTGAGTTTTTAAGGCAGTTTTCTGACTTTCTTCCATTGTTTCAGAGTATTTGATGAGTAAGTCACCTTTTTCAACTACTTGATTTGCCACTAAATGATTAGCTAGGATAGGATTATCACTTGTTGACTGAATAGATGCAATGACACTTGTAGGGGCGATTTCTCCTTGGGAAGTAACAGTAATTTCTTTTGTGGCAACAAGGGAGAAAATCAAGATGAAAGTAAATAGTAATGAAAGAGGTATAATTAACATTGTCGCATAGTTATGGTAACGTCTCTGATAAAACTCGACGCTTCTAAAAAGATTAGGATTCATGACATTCTCCTTATTTATTGAATAGATGATGGTAGAAGCCTTGCGCCTGCATTAACTCTTGGTGACTACCCACTTCAATGATTTTCCCTTGGTCAAGAACAATGACACGGTTAGTCCGTTCGGCTATACTGAGACGATGGGCTACAAAGAGAATGGTTTTATCAGTTAGGGACATAAGATTATCTATAACTTTTTTCTCAGTCAAGACATCAAGACCGCTAGTAGCTTCATCTAGTATTAAAACAGGAGCTTTAGTTAAAAGAGCACGAGCGAGAGCGATTCGTTGCTTTTGTCCTCCTGATAGACCAGCTCCATCAGAGAGCTGAGTTTGATAGCCCATAGGCATTCTTTCAATGTCTTGACGGATTTCAGCTAATTCACAAGCTCTTAGAATATCTTCTTGACTAATCATATGATTACCGCCCAAGGTTAAATTTTCCAAAATAGAGCCATTAAATATATAGGCTTGTTGGGGTAGGTAATTAATATGACGGCGCAAGACTTTTTTATCAATGTTTTTAATATCCTGATGATTGATAGAAATATGTCCTTTGTAGGGTTCAAAGAAATTGACAATCATTTTGGCTAAAGTTGTTTTACCAGAACCACTGACTCCAACTAGGCTAACCTTATCTCCTTGTTTAATCGTGAGATTAATATCTGTTAAGGTATCTCGTCCAAAACCATACTTATAAGAAAGGTCATCAAATTCAATATCGCCCATCAAAAAATGTGAATGAACAGGGTTTTCTTGAACTTGAAATTCAGATTCGACTAAATAGACCTCGTTCAAGCGGTTATTAGCGACCTTCGCAGATTGGAGTTTGGTTTGGAGGTTGATAATATTTTCCATAGGAGTTGTAAAGTAAGAAAGAAGTGTGTTAAAGGTAATCAACTGACCGATAGAAATTTTACTCGACATGACTAATTGAGCGCCAAACCATAGGATAAGGATATTCAGAACTAATTTTGTTCCCTGCTTTAAACTCGTTTGTAAAATAGAATATTTACTGAGCTTAAAGGATTTTTCTAAATAATCTACAAATTCGCTGTCTATATTTTGATAGCGATTTTCTTCACTCGTGAGCGACTTTATAGTTTCAATCCCGTTGATATCTTCAATGATGGCAGAGCTAACCATAGAATTACTTTGCATGACATCATGGTTCATTTTTTCGAAAGGCTTCATAAAAGAAAAGATGATGAACATGTATATAGGAATAGAAATAAGAGAAAGAAGGAAGAGATTAGGGTTTTGTGCCAGTAAGACGCCTCCTACAAGAATCAGAATAGAAACATCCAGAAAAAGAGATAGAATGGTAGAAGCCAAGGCATCTATAATAGAGTTAGCATCTGTGAACCGTGAAATGATTTCTCCTGTACGACGTGTCGCAAAGAAAGACATAGGAAGTTCAAAAATATGGCGAATATAGGATAAAATCACATCAATGCTTAATCTCTGACTCAGAACGGTTAGGAGATAATCTCTGGAGAAACCCATGACTTGTTGGAGGATATAGGTGATAACCAGACCAACTGAGATGATTCCTAAAGTTGATTTCATCTGATTTGGGATGTATTCATCCAAGATTCCTTGGAGATAATAAGAACCACCGATATTGATAATCGTGACCAATAAGCTTGAGAGAACAATGTAAGCAATGAGAGATTTTTGTTTGAAAATCAGAGGAAGGAAGCTTAGTAGACCATTCTTTTTATCTTTATGGGGTTGATAGCTGGGTTTGGGAGCTAGAAAAATAGCTACTCCAGTCCATTCAGAGAAAAAGCGTTCTTTTGACATTTTAGTGATTTTTACAGAAGGGTCAGGATCACCAATAATCAGATAGTCTTTCTTTGTTTGATAGACAACATAGTAATGTTGGAGTTTTCCTTCTTTGTTAACGTGAACGATAAATGGATAGGGGACATCACTCATGTCAAAGAGCGTTTTATCTGCTTGAACAGGTCTTGTTTCAAAGCCCATTTCATCAGCGGCTTTTACAATGCCAAGAGCAGTCGTTCCTTCTTTATTGGTCTTTGCAAGTTCTCTCAAGTGAGCTAGAGAAAAATCTGAACCATAGAATTTAGCAATCGAGGCTAAGGCAGCAACACCGCAGTCTCTCGCATCTATTTGAGGAACAAATGTACGTTTATAAGAAGTCATTGGCAATTCCTTTCATATAGTGGATAGGTCTATTATGCCATAAAAATAAGTTCATATTTTATGAAATCTTGAATAGTCATTGAAACTTCCTGAATGGTAAAAAAGTGATTAGAAATTATCTTTTAAAAAAATTTTAGAGGTGGTTTTAAATAAAAAAGCTAATTTAAGACGTTTCGATGACAATTCAAGATTTGGATGAAAAATTTTAAAAAACAATGATATACTAAACTTGTCAAAGTTGCAACAAGACAAAAATTAAAAATAAAAAAGGAGTATTTGTCATGAATACAAAAATGATGTCACAATTTTCTGTTATGGATAATGAAATGCTTGCTCGTGTTGAAGGTGGAGATAAAGTAGGGGCTGGAGAAGTTGTTCAAGCATTAGGAATTTGTACAATAGGAGGTGCAGCTCTGGGGAGTGTTATCCCAGTTGTGGGAACTCTTGCCGGCGGGATTTTAGGAGCACAGTTTTGTACAGCGGCTTGGGGAGCTTTTAGAGCAAGTTAAACTTTTAGAGATATAGTAGATTGAGAATAGTAGTAAAAGGAGGTGATTTATATGAAATACAGATTATTTCTTATTATTTTCTTGAGTAGTGTTTTGGATATTCTTTTAGGTACATTTTTGAAAATCTCGAATGTATCGATTGGATGGCTTGTTCTCTACAGTGGCTTATTTGAAGCAGGAGTTTTCCTTCTTGCTAATAAAGGTTTGGCGGTAAAAATTAAGGAAGCAGACATTCAAAATCGCTTTAAATTTATTTTTGGAAAAACGCTATGGTTTCAAATTCTTTTGCTCATCTTTTTGATGGTCAAACTGTATCTTGGTTTGGAGGCGAGGCTAATCTTATTCTATGGAAATATTTTCATTGTCTTTAATGCTTTAGTTTATCTTTTGTCTACTAGCCAAATTAATTTAACAAAGAAAGTGTGAAAAGAATGGAACAATCAGTAAATAATTTCATCATTTTACCTGATGAAAAACTAACAACGATAACAGCTGGAGATAAACAACTTGCAGACAGATTTTTAAGTGGAGTAGGTGGTGCGGTTGAGGGGATTTCGCTTTGTGCGCAGACAATCCCTTTCCCAACCCCGCAGATTTATTTAATTTGTGCAGCTGGTGGGGCGGCAGTTTCAGTTTTATGGCCACATTAGAGAAACCTGATTATGCATATATAACACAAAAAAGCATCCAGAATCGGTATGAAACCAAGGATTCTAGATGCTTTTCTCTTTTCACCCATTGGGTGCTGTTTTTACTGGAAAAAAGGGAGTTTCTCCTTTATGATATAAGTTCAAAAAATAAAAACAAAAGGACACTCCAATGCTCAGTATATCAAATAAGTCTATGAAAAACAATACTTTATCACACTTTTCTTTCGATGGTGGAAATCTGATCAATCAAGCTGGTTCTCTGCTTTTCAAATAACTCTTCACAAAGTTGAATCTAAAAGAAATCATGTCAAAACACCTTGTGACCGATGATAAGCGACGCTATTATCACTATTCGAATATCGATATTGTCATCCAATTTCTTTTAGTGATTATTAACCTGGCTTCTATTTTGGTCACTGTTTACCTCACTAGGAAAATGAGAGTTTGAAGATGATGATTTGGTTAGTCCTAGAACCAATCAACTTATGTATATCGGCTTGACAGGTTTTATGTCTATTATCTATTTGTATAGAGGTATCACAGTAGCAGAATCCTATCAACAACTAATCGCTTATATTGGCGCTATTCTCTGCTCAACCATCATGCTTCTGCTCATTTGGGGTTTGAAGTATTATAAAAAGTAGAGCTTAATAAAGTATAAAGGGGTAAGTGTTTTCGCAATACTTACCCTTTTATAATGAAGTTTTTGCAATTCAAGATGTTTCGATGACCATTTAAGATTTATATGAATTTGTAATCTTAAATAAGGTAAGATAAAGATAACAAATGTAAATGAGTATTCTTATGAAGAATCAAAAGATAAAATCGCTATTACTTGTACCACTTGTATTTGCATCTATTACTGCAGGTCTTGTATATGCAGAAGAACAGCCTACTTCTTCCTCTATTCAGGCTAATGATAGTTCTGTTGTGGCACCAGATTTGCCATCGGCTAAGGAAAAGGTGGAGCATAAACCTTCCGTTGTAACTCCCGAAGAGTATGAACAGAATGTTGCGGAGTTTAAAAAGATAGATATTGAAGCCGTTCGTCAATCTTTTACAGAGGATCAATTGGAACATACTATATATTTTGGTAGAAAAACTTGTTCTCATTGTCGTCAATTTTCTCCTGAATTGAAAGAATTTAATAACTTAATTGAAATGAAGTTAGAATATTATGATTTGGATGGAAAAGATTTTGACGGGGAAGCGAGAGAGTTTCTATTTAAAAAAGTCGGTATTCCAGGAACACCAGCAATTTTGTATTTAAGAAATGGACATCCGATATCTGGATGGGTTGGTGGCGAAGCAACTGCACAACAGGTGTATGATTATATGTACTCGAGAAACTCACCTAAGCAATCGGAAACAGTAGCATCTTCTGAGGATACAGTAACAGAAAGTGTTCGTGATGAGAAAACCAGAAATGACAGCATGAGTATTAGTGATAAAGTTGTAAGCGACAGCAAAGGTATGAGTGATGAAAAAAGAACCGAAATGAAAATATCCAATGATAACCCCAATTCTAATAGTGAAAATAGTGGGAAAGTGGAGAGTACAAACTCAACTTCTGAAGCTAAAACTACTCAATCTGACAATTTAGCAATGTTAGACAATAAGAATCAATTGGAAACTCCCAAACCTATTTTTGATGTTGCTCAAGAAAATAAAACTCCTTCAACTGATGTTAAGGGGACTGATTATGTAAGCAAATCTATTACCTCGAATGAAAAATTATTACCGAAAACAGGAGAGGAAGAAAGTTATCAACTGCTTCGGATGGCTATCGCATTTTTTATAACTTCTGTAATGATTAAAGTGAAACAAAAAATTCACAAATAAAAATAGTGGTAAACAGGTGAAATGATACTATTTGTTTGTAATAACATATAGCTAGAATTTGCCTATAGACAAGAGTGAGAAAATAGGTGTATTTAGTTTATATATAAAAGATTATAACTGTATATGAAATGAATGGTAAATAGTTAGTATTAGCTGAAGTAGAAAATCGAAAATGAAAGGAAAATTATCATGAGTAAGAATAGTAGAACAGAAAAAGCTAGAGTAACAGAAGGTGCAGATTTTGGAGCATATTTTTTAATTTTAGCAGTTGTAGCCGTCGGGGCGCTTGCTTATTTTTCAGAAGATTTTGGGCCAAGGTGGGCAAAAGTTATAGAAATAGTCGGAGCGCCGTTTTCTTTAGGTTTAGGTTTTTTTGCTTTTGATAAAGGTTTTGAAATGCTGAACGATTATAAAGAAAATAAAAGAAAAGAAGACGAAGAGGAAGAAAAAAACAACAATCAGAACTAAAAAATGTAAAATAAAGGGGTAAAAAATGGCAAGGAAAAAGAAGTTGCTTGGAGAAGAGTTTGGGAAGATGGTGTTGTCAAGGATGATAGCGACCTATGAAAAAGCAATCAACGCTGAAAAATAACATTTTCAGATGAAAAGATGGAGGAGCTAGACAACATACTATCTAATGGAATGGGGTTGCTTGATGGAGTACAAGCAACGGTATTCTAACAGGACGAAAATAAAAAAAGGCATTCCTCGTGAATACAAAAACAATGTTTCAATTTTCAGAAGCTAACAGTTAAAGTTTGTTTTTGTCCAGTTTGACTTTTACCATAGTATGTGAGGTATATTAAATGAATAAGAAATCCTATTTTATCATCTGTTCTACGTTGATCATAGCATCGAATCTTCTCATGATTTCCGTAGTGAACAAGGGAGAAGAAACGGGGAGCAACCTGTTTGTGATTGCTATAGCCTGTGTTATGTTGCCATCCTTTTTATATGCGGTTGAGAACCGAATGGCTTCTTTAATTCGGACAGGGTCAGTAGCTTTACTCTTATTGACAGTATTGTCTTTAGTCCGTCTTATCAAGAGAATAGGGAGTACGCCTGAAATTCTCAACATTATCATTACCCTCTTGGTTTTGGCAAGTGGGACAGCCTGTATCCTGGTTGCGATTATGAGAATATATGAGAACAGACGGAAGTGAGGGTGCATAGTTTTCTATTTTGTATTTTCATATTGTCAAGTTCCCTTAGGGCAAGTATGTTTTTCATGCTTGCTTTTTAAATTTTTTACAATTCAAGATGTTTTGATGACCATTCGTGATTTGGATGGAAAATTTTAAAAAATAGTAGTATACTAACCTTATTAAGGTTGCAATAGGACAAAAATTAAACATAAAAAAGGAGATATTCGTCATGGATACAAAAATGATGTCACAATTTGCAGTTATGGATAATGAAATGCTTGCTCGTATAGAGGGTGGGGATGTATCTGATATTTATAGAGGGTACGCTAATCAGGTAAGTCCATTCGGTTCTTACCCTCCTATATTAAAAAATTCAGGTCCTTTTCCAGTAAGTGGTTACTGCCCGCGCGGTTATCATGACCGTGGTTATATAGGAGCAGGTTTTCATTTATGTGGAATATAGGCTGAAATACAAGAAATGAGGAAGAATTTCTATGAAAAAGTATCAACTTCTATTCAAAATAAGTGCAGTCTTGTCTTACCTATTTTTCGTATTTGGTCTTTCTCAATTAACTCTTATCGTCCAAAATTATTGGCAATTTTCTTCCCAGATTGGCAATTTCGTCTGGATTCAAAATCTCTTGAGTTTGCTATTTAGCGGAGTCATGATTTGGATTCTGGTTAAGACAGGGCACGGCTATCTTTTTCGCATTCCGAGAAAAAAATGGCTTTGGTATTCGATTTTGACAGTATTAGTGCTAGTGCTCCAGATCTCTTTTAACGTTCAGACAGCTAAACATGTTCAGTCAACTGCTGAAGGTTGGGCTGTATTGATCGGTTATAGTGGGACCAACTTTGCTGAGCTAGGTATCTATATAACTTTGTTCTTCCTGACTCCACTTATGGAAGAGCTAATCTATAGAGGATTACTGCAACACGCCTTTTTTAAGCATTCGAGATTTGGCCTTGATTTGCTTCTTCCGTCAATTTTATTTGCTCTTCCTCATTTTTCAAGCCTGCCTAGTTTGTTAGATATCTTCATCTTTGCAACATCTGGCATCATCTTTGCTAGTTTGACCCGCCATACCAAGAGCATTTATCCTTCCTATGCGGTGCATGTGATCAATAATATTTTCGCAACATTACCATTTTTGCTCACTTTTCTACATAGGGTCTTGGGGTAAAAAAACAAAAGGCTTGCTTTTCAGCCATAGAGGAGGTTATCATGTATAAACACTTATTTTTCCTAGATTCAAAAACCTTAGACTGGTTGACACCTTATATTCTAGTCTTGGCTTCTGACACCATTGCCTTTAATGTTTTTGTGCTAACCTTTGTATCTGTTGTGGTCTTTTATTTCCTGAATCCCATGCTATCTTTAATGGCTATCTTCTTAGGGGCTGGTTATGTGGTCGGATTTTGGCTACTAAAATGGTTTGTTTTGGAAAGACTAGAGCTAAAGGATGACGCGTAGGAAGTCTGTTTGGTGAGGAGGATAATTTTATGGAGTTTTTTGATAAATTTCATGCCTTGTGCTTTGGATTTTTAGTACTAATAATCGTCATTACAGTTCCTTATACGATTAACCATGGGGATTTTTTTCAAAATGAATCTGAATTGATTATTGTAAGTCTTCTAGTAACCTCGCTGAGTGTTGTTTATGCTAGACAGTTTGAAATGATTTCTTTTGGGATGTTAAGCAAGAAAGAACTTTTGCTTTTCATTGCAATCTTTCTTCTAAGCGTTCTTGAGACGCTAGTTTATATTCATTTCTTCGCTGTTTCTTCTGGCGCAGGAGTTCAACACTTGGCGGAAGTCAGCAGAGGAATTTCCCTGTCTTTGATTTTGACTTCCACAGTTTTTGGCCCCATCCAGGAGGAACTCATTTTCAGAGGACTTCTTCAAGGTGCGGTTTTTGACAACTCTTGGTTAGGGCTTGTGCTAACTTCCTCTCTCTTTTCTTTTATGCATGGACCTTCTAATGTGCCTTCGTTTATTTTTTATCTACTTGGGGGCTTGTTACTGGGCTTTGCTTATAAAAAGAGCCAAAACTTATGGGTTTCTATTCTAGTCCACATGTTTTACAATAGTTGGCCACTCTTATATTATTTATAAAAATTATGAAAAGGTAAGTAGGAGATTGTGCTTACCTTTTTCTTTCTATAATGATACCCAAGCCAATCCAGAGGCTTTTCTTTGAGAATCGGGTGTGGAGCGGTTGACGAATAGGCCAAAAACTAGTAGAATAGTAAGGAAACTTTATACGGAGGAAAAAAATGGATTTGGGTGATAATGAGCTAACACTGACTCCCATACCTGGGAAAAGTGGCAAGGCTTATATGGGTAGCTATCCTGATGGGAAGCGTATCTTTGTAAAAATGAACACCTCTCCAATCCTACCTGGTCTAGCTAGAGAACAAATTGCTCCACAATTATTATGGAGTCGCCGTTTGGCAGATGGGCGTGATATGTGTGCTCAAGAATGGTTGACAGGCAAGATATTGACCCCCTATGATATGAATCGTAAACAAATCGTCAATATTTTAACCCGCCTTCATCGCTCACGTCCGTTGATGACACAGTTGAGTCGTTTGGGCTATGCCATGGAAACACCTGTAGATTTACTACAGTCTTGGCAGGAAACGGCTCCAGATGCTTTGCGTAAAAATCATTTTATCAGTGAAGTGATGGCTGATTTACGTCAGACTATTCCAGGATTTAGAGAGGACTATGCGACCATTGTCCATGGAGATGTACGACATAGTAATTGGATTGAGACAGATAGTGGCTTGATTTATTTGGTAGATTGGGATTCGGTTCGCTTGACCGATCGTATGTTTGATGTGGCCCATATGCTCTGCCATTATATTCCAGAACATCAGTGGAAGGAATGGTTGACCTACTACGGTTACAAGTATAATCAAACGGTATTAAGTAAATTGTATTGGTACGGTCAATTGTCTTATTTGAGCCAGATTTCCAAGTATTATATGAACCAAGATTTAGAAAATGTTAATCGGGAGATTCATGGCTTGCGTCACTTCCGAGACAAGTATGGAAAGAGAAGATGAGAGTTAGAAATCGTAAAGGGGCGACAGAATTACTAGAGGCAAATCCCCAGTATGTGGTCCTCAATCCCTTGGAAGCCAAGGGGAAATGGCGGGACTTGTTTGGCAATGACAATCCCATTCATGTGGAAGTTGGAAGTGGGAAGGGTGCCTTTGTTTCAGGTATGGCAAAGCAGAACCCTGACATCAACTATATCGGGATTGATATTCAAAAGTCTGTTTTAAGCTATGCTTTAGACAAGGTTCTTGAAGTTGGAGTGCCTAACATCAAGCTCTTGTGGGTAGATGGTTCTGACTTGACTGACTACTTTGAAGACGGTGAGATTGATCGCTTGTATCTGAACTTTTCAGATCCATGGCCGAAAAAACGCCATGAAAAGCGTCGTTTGACCTACAAGACCTTCTTGGATACCTTCAAACGTATCTTGCCTGAAAATGGAGAAATTCATTTCAAGACGGATAACCGTGGCTTGTTTGAGTACAGTTTAGTGAGCTTTTCTCAGTATGGCATGAAGCTCAATGGTGTCTGGCTAGACTTACATGCCAGTGATTTTGAAGGCAATGTCATGACAGAATACGAGCAAAAATTCTCCAATAAGGGGCAAGTTATCTACCGAGTTGAGGTAGAATTTTAAGAAATAGCCTGAAATCAGGCTGTATAAGTGCTTTTGCTTTACATAAGTTAGCAAATGTGATATACTAAGAGTAAGAATATGAAAAGTGAGGCGGGGAAATATCTTCGCCTCTTGCTTATGAGGAGGTGGACGCAATCGCAACAATCGTAGAATTAGTCAGAGAAGTTGTAGAACCTGTCATAGAAGCTCCTTTCGAGCTCGTGGATATCGAGTATGGAAAGATTGGCAGTGACATGATTCTCAGTATTTTTGTAGATAAACCTGAAGGAATTACCTTGAACGACACGGCAGACTTGACAGAAATGATCAGTCCTGTCCTAGATACCATCAAGCCAGATCCCTTCCCAGAACAATATTTCCTAGAAATTACCAGTCCAGGCTTGGAACGTCCTTTGAAAACCAAGGATGCCGTCGCTGGAGCGGTTGGAAAATACATCCATGTCGGGCTCTACCAAGCCATCGATAAGCAAAAGGTCTTTGAAGGAACCTTGTTGGCCTTCGAAGAGGACGAGTTGACTATGGAATATATGGACAAGACGCGTAAGAAAACCGTCCAAATTCCATACAGTTTAGTATCAAAAGCACGTTTAGCAGTTAAATTATAGAAAAAGAAAGGATAGCTTTTGAGGATTCAAAAGTGAAGAAAACATGAGTAAAGAAATGCTAGAGGCCTTCCGCATTTTGGAAGAAGACAAGGGAATCAAAAAAGAAGATATCATCGACGCAGTAGTAGAGTCGCTTCGTTCCGCTTATCGCAGACGCTATGGTCAGTCAGACAGCGTAGCTATTGACTTCAACGAAAAAACAGGTGACTTTACAGTTTATACTGTCCGTGAAGTTGTTGATGAAGTATTTGATAGCCGTTTGGAAATCAGCTTGAAAGATGCTCTTGCCATTAATTCAGCTTATGAACTTGGAGACAAAATCAAGTTTGAAGAAGCACCAGCTGAGTTTGGTCGTGTAGCAGCCCAATCTGCCAAACAAACCATCATGGAAAAAATGCGCAAGCAAACACGTGCCATCACTTACAATACTTACAAAGAACATGAGCAAGAAATCATGTCTGGTACAGTAGAACGCTTTGACAACCGCTTTATCTATGTCAACCTTGGTAGCATCGAAGCCCAATTGTCAAAACAAGACCAAATTCCTGGAGAAGTTTTTGCTTCTCATGATCGTATCGAAGTTTATGTTTACAAGGTTGAAGACAACCCTCGTGGTGTCAACGTCTTTGTTAGCCGTAGCCATCCAGAAATGATCAAACGTTTGATGGAGCAAGAAATTCCAGAAGTTTATGATGGAACTGTTGAAATCATGAGCGTGGCTCGTGAAGCAGGTGACCGTACGAAGGTTGCTGTTCGTAGCCACAATCCAAACGTGGATGCTATCGGTACAATCGTTGGACGTGGTGGTGCTAATATCAAGAAGATTACTAGCAAATTCCACCCAGCTCGTTACGATGCTAAAAATGACCGCATGGTACCAATCGAAGAAAATATCGATGTTATCGAGTGGGTAGCAGATCCAGCTGAATTTATCTACAATGCCATCGCTCCTGCTGAGGTTGACCAAGTTATCTTTGATGAAAACGACAGCAAACGTGCCTTGGTGGTTGTTCCAGATAACAAGCTTTCTCTTGCCATTGGTCGTCGTGGACAAAACGTGCGCTTGGCGGCTCACTTGACTGGTTACCGTATCGATATCAAGTCTGCTAGCGAATTTGAAGCCATGGAAGAAGCTGATTCAGTAGAGTTGGAAGTAGAAAACGATACTGTAGAAGAATAAAAGCTGCTAGAGGAGGGAAAGATGAAAACGAGAAAAATCCCTTTGCGCAAGTCTGTTGTGTCCAATGAAGTGATTGATAAGCGTGATTTGCTTCGTATTGTCAAGAACAAGGAAGGACAAGTCTTTATCGATCCGACAGGCAAGGCCAATGGCCGCGGCGCTTATATCAAGCTAGACAATGCAGAAGCCCTAGAGGCGAAAAAGAAGAAGGTCTTTAACCGCAGCTTTAGCATGGAAGTGGAAGAAAGCTTTTATGATGAGTTGATCGCTTATGTGGATCACAAAGTGAAAAGAAGAGAGTTAGGACTTGAATAAGCAAAAGATAAGTAATCTCTTGGGACTTGCTCAGCGAGCAGGGCGTATCATATCGGGTGAGGAATTGGTGGTCAAGGCCATTCAAGACGGCAAGGCCAAGTTGGTCTTTCTAGCCCATGATGCTGGACCCAACCTGACCAAGAAGATTCAAGATAAAAGTCATTATTATCAAGTAGAAATTGTAACCGTGTTTTCAACACTGGAATTAAGCATAGCAGTCGGAAAATCGAGAAAGGTTTTGGCTGTAACAGATGCTGGATTTACAAAGAAAATGAGGTCTCTTATGGAATAGAAGAGGAGGACATGATTTGTCTAAGAAAAGATTGTACGAAATCGCAAAAGAACTTGGAAAAGAAAGTAAAGAAGTTGTAGCGCGTGCAAAAGAGTTGGGCTTGGATGTGAAAAGCCACTCATCAAGTGTGGAAGAAGCTGTCGCTGCAAAAATTGCTGCCAGCTTTAAGCCTGCAGCTGCTCCGAAAGTAGAAGCAAAACCTGCAGCACCAAAAGTAAGTGCAGAAAAGAAAGCCGAAAAATCTGAGCCAGCTAAACCAGCTGTAGCTAAGGAAGAGGCAAAACCTGCTGAGCCAGTCGCTCCGAAAACAGAAAAAGTAGCAGCTAAACCGCAAAGTCGTAATTTCAAGGCTGAGCGTGAAGCTCGTGCCAAAGAACAGGCAGAACGACGCAAGCAAAATAAGGGCAATAACCGTGACCAACAACAAAACGGAAACCGTCAGAAAAACGACGGTCGCAATGGTGGAAAACAAGGTCAAGGCAACCGCGATAATCGTCGCTTTAATGATCAAGCTAAGAAACAGCAAGGTCAGCAAAATCGAGGAAATGAACGCCGTCAACAAGAGGATAAACGTCCAAATCAAGCGGCTCCACGTGTTGACTTTAAAGCCCGTGCAGCAGCCCTAAAAGCAGAGCAAAATGCTGAATATGCACGTTCAAGTGAGGAACGTTTCAAGCAGTATCAGGCTGCTAAAGAAGCCTTGGCTCAAGCTAACAAACGCAAGGAACCAGAGGAAATCTTTGAAGAAGCGGCTAAGTTAGCTGAACAAGCGCAACAAGCACAGCAAGTTCAAGCAGTGGTTGAAGTCGTCCCTGAGAAAAAAGAACCTGCAGTGGATACACGTCGTAAAAAACAAGCTCGACCAGACAAAAATCGTGACGATTATGATCATGAAGAAGATGGTCCTAGAAAACAACAAAAGAATCGAAGTAGTCAAAATCAAGTGAGAAATCAAAAGAATAGTAACTGGAATAACAACAAAAAGAACAAAAAAGGCAATAACAAGAACAACCGCAATCAGACTCCAAAACCTGTTACAGAGCGTAAATTCCATGAATTGCCAACAGAATTTGAGTATACAGATGGTATGACCGTTGCGGAAATCGCAAAACGTATCAAACGTGAACCAGCTGAAATTGTTAAGAAACTCTTTATGATGGGTGTCATGGCCACACAAAACCAATCCTTGGATGGGGAAACAATTGAACTCCTCATGGTGGATTACGGTATCGAAGCCAAACAAAAGGTTGAAGTGGATAATGCTGACATCGAACGTTTCTTTGTCGAAGATGGTTATCTCAATGAAAATGAATTGATTGAGCGTCCACCAGTTGTAACTATCATGGGACACGTTGACCACGGTAAAACAACACTCCTAGATACCCTTCGTAATTCTCGTGTTGCGACAGGTGAAGCAGGTGGTATCACTCAGCATATCGGTGCCTACCAAATCGTGGAAAATGGCAAGAAGATTACTTTCCTTGATACACCGGGACACGCGGCCTTTACATCTATGCGTGCGCGTGGTGCTTCTGTTACCGATATTACGATTTTGGTCGTAGCGGCAGATGACGGGGTTATGCCTCAGACTATCGAAGCCATCAACCACTCAAAAGCGGCCAATGTTCCAATCATCGTAGCTATCAACAAGATTGATAAACCAGGTGCTAACCCAGAACGCGTTATCGGTGAATTGGCAGAGCATGGAGTTATGTCAACTGCTTGGGGTGGAGATTCTGAATTTGTTGAAATCTCAGCTAAATTCAACCAAAACATCGAAGAATTGTTGGAAACAGTCCTTCTTGTAGCTGAAATTCAAGAACTCAAGGCAGACCCAACAGTGCGTGCTATCGGTACAGTTATCGAAGCGCGCTTGGATAAAGGAAAAGGTGCGGTCGCAACCCTTCTTGTTCAACAAGGTACCTTGAATGTTCAAGACCCAATCGTTGTCGGAAATACCTTCGGTCGTGTCCGTGCTATGACCAATGACCTTGGTCGTCGTGTTAAGGTAGCAGGTCCATCAACGCCAGTTTCAATCACAGGTTTGAACGAAGCGCCAATGGCGGGTGACCACTTTGCTGTCTACGAAGATGAAAAATCTGCGCGTGCAGCAGGTGAAGAGCGTGCCAAACGTGCCCTCATGAAACAACGTCAAGCTACCCAACGTGTTAGCCTTGAAAACCTCTTTGATACCCTTAAAGCTGGTGAACTCAAGTCTGTTAACGTTATCATTAAGGCTGACGTACAAGGTTCAGTTGAAGCCCTTTCTGCATCACTTCAGAAAATCGATGTGGAAGGTGTCAAAGTGACCATCGTCCACTCAGCGGTCGGTGCTATCAACGAATCAGACGTGACCCTTGCCGAAGCTTCAAATGCCTTTATCGTTGGTTTCAACGTACGCCCTACACCACAAGCTCGTCAACAGGCAGAAGCTGACGATGTGGAAATCCGTCTTCACAGCATTATCTACAAGGTTATCGAAGAGATGGAAGAAGCTATGAAAGGGATGCTTGATCCAGAATTTGAAGAAAAAGTTATTGGTGAAGCGGTTATCCGTGAAACCTTCAAGGTGTCTAAAGTGGGAACTATCGGTGGATTTATGGTTATCAACGGTAAGGTTGCCCGTGACTCTAAAGTCCGTGTTATCCGTGATGGTGTCGTTATCTATGATGGTGAACTCGCAAGCTTGAAACACTATAAAGACGACGTTAAGGAAGTTACAAACGGCCGTGAAGGTGGATTGATGATCGACGGCTACAATGATATTAAGATGGATGATGTGATTGAGGCCTATGTCATGGAAGAAATCAAGAGATAAGATTTTTTGCTCCTTTCTTAGGTGGTGAGGGACGCAAGCAAACCGATGGTTTCATTGCTTATTTTTGAGCCTAGGGTCTCAAAAATCCCCTGTGATGGGACTGATAAATCAGTTCCATCACTTTCACCACGGCGAAAGAAGCAGATGACTTCAAATTGAACTTCGTTTCAATTTAAACTGAAAATCAAGAAGTTTAAAATAGCTAGGTCTGCTGGCCTAGCTTTTGGTTCAAAGTAGAGAAAGGAATATCATGGCAAATCATTTCCGTACAGATCGTGTGGGCATGGAAATCAAGCGTGAAGTCAATGAGATTTTGCAAAAGAAAGTCCGTGATCCACGTGTCCAAGGTGTGACCATCACAGATGTTCAGATGCTGGGTGACTTGTCTGTTGCCAAGGTTTATTACACCATTTTGAGTAACCTTGCTTCGGATATCCAAAAAGTCCAAATCGGGCTTGAAAAAGCAACTGGTACCATCAAACGTGAACTTGGTCGCAATTTGAAATTGTACAAAATCCCAGATTTGACCTTCGTCAAAGACGAGTCCATCGAGTATGGAAACAAGATTGACGAGATGCTACGCAATCTGGATAAGAACTAAAGAAGAGGGGCAACCCTCTTTTTTGGTGGAGAAAAAGGCAATAAAACATGATGGGGGAATCTTTCTAGACTTATACTCAATGAAAATCAAAGAGCAAACTAGGAAACTAGCCGCAGGCTGTACTGGAGTAGGGCAAGGTGAAGCTGACGTAGTTTGAATTTGATTTTCGAAGAGTATTAAAAATTATTAAAAAGATTTATAAAATTTAGATAGTGTGATATTATGAGATAAAGATACAAGAGAAAGAGGTATTTATATGGCTGAACAAGACTTAGCTATGCAAGTATTGCAACAAGTGGTGAAACTACCTGTTGTTAAGGTTGATCGTTCGAAGTTTTTAGTGGATAAGTTTTCCAAAGAATTAGATTCACAGGACATTCCTACCTTATTAGAACAAGGCCCAACGTCTCTCTTATCTTAAGAAATCTTAGATCGAGTGGCTAATGTCTGTATTAGGGATAATGTTTTATTAGCGAGTGGGACTTCTGTTGTTGCAGGATTACCAGGTGGACTTGCCATGGCAATTACCATACCAGCGAATATAGCTCAATTTTATGCTTTTTCTTTAAAATTAGCTCAAGAACTAGGGTATATTTTATGAGATATGTGAGAAGGAAATATAAAAGAGAATGATGAAATACAAATGTAATAGGTACATATATGTGGTATACTAGTTATAGTAGATTTTAATTGCTTATATCGAGTGAATTCTCATATTAGTGAGGAATTTTTAAATGGAATTACAATTTAATTTAGAACTAGTAGAAACCTATAAAAGTAATAGTCAGAAGGCACGTATCTTAATGGAGGATTGGGTTTATCGTCAGTCTTATTGCCCTAATTGTGGGAAAAATCCTTTAAATCATTTTGAAAATAATAGACCTGTAGCAGATTTTTACTGTAATCATTGTAGTGAGGAGTTTGAACTAAAGAGCAAAAAAGGAAATTTTTCATCAACAATCAATGATGGTGCTTATGCAACGATGATGGAGCGTGTGCAGGTAGATAATAATTCTAATTTCTTTTTTAACTTATACAAAAAATTTTGAGGTAAATAATTTTCTTGTCCTTCCGAAGCAATTTGTTACACCGAAATCAATTATTCAAAGGAAGCCACTTGCGCCAACTGCTAGACGAGCAGGTTGGATTGGTTGTAACATTGATTTATCACAAGTACTTTCTAAAGGAAGAATATTTTTTGTGAAAAATGGACAAGTTAGAGATCCAGAAAAAGTTACAAAAGAATTTAAGCAAAGTTTATTTTTAAGGAAGAACTCTCTTTCAGTAAGAGGTTGGACAATAGAAATTCTAAATTGTATAGATAAGATAGAGGGTTCAGAATTTACCCTTGAAGATATGTATCGTTTTGAAAGTGACCTAAAAAATATCTTTGTTAAGAACAATCATATCAAAGAAAAGATTAGGCAACAGCTTCAAATATTAAGAGACAAAGAAATAATAGAATTTAAAGGTAGAGGAAAGTATCGGAAATTATGAAAACTTATGTGTAATGGTTTATACTTTATCAGACCCTGATTGTGTGAGGTGGTTGTCTGAAAATATGGAGTTTGGTGATGAGAAACAACTTTTTTTATTGAATAAAAAATATAGCTGGGAATATGGAGATGAATTACCAGAGTGGTTGGAAAGCCCAAAACTATATAGATTATTGCTAATAAGTGAATGATTGGAAAGCAATTTAAAACTGAAAAAGTATACAGTAGAAATTACAGAAACTTTATCACGTTTAGTAAGTATAGAGGCTGAAAATCCAGATGAAGCCGAACGACTTGTAAGAGAAAAGTATAAGAGTTGTGAAATTGTTCTTGATTCAGATGATTTTCAGAACTATGACACTAGCATATATGATTAGATAGATGTTTTTATTTTGTCACACAAAAAAGAGGCTCGCACCTCTTTTTTAGTTTCAGATAAATTAATCAATTTTTTTAATAAATTTAGCAATTTCTTTTACAATCTCAGTAACCAAAGCATTTCCCATAAAAAACATTCTCATTTTATCAGATACCTCTACAATAGATCCATCTGACAATTTCTTTTTAGCTGTCCAATCATCTGGGAAATCCTGAAGGCGTTCAGCTTCAATGGGTGTAATTAATCTATATTTATTGTTTACAAATAATAAATGTGTGGAACGATTAACTGTTCCTTCGGATGTAAGCATTGTTCGTCCTGGAAGGTTTAAATCATCATAAGGGGACATTCCTCCTTCTGAATAGATGTATTGATGTCCGTCAGAGGATGTTCGTTCAATTTTCTTAGGTCCTCTAAGATATTGAAATTTTTCCAATTTTGACTGATCAGTTAAAAAATATTTTTCAGGTACTTCAGACTCATCTTGAAGAATTTCTCCTAGAGTGATAGGATTGCCATTGTAATTAGGTTCTGTATCAATAGAATAGTATTTTCCATGTCTCATAATTCCTGTATTCCAAACAGTACCAGTAAAAGTATCTGAAACTTCAACTATATCATTTGGTAACTCATAAAACACATGACGATTTTTAACTGCTATAGGTTTAATAGGAAATTGTTTTGCAAATAGACCTTGATTGAAAATATAGTCATCATACCTATTATCTTCAAAGATTTCTTCATTTTTTTCGTAAAGATTGTCATTTTTTTGGGCAAAGACTGTATCATTTCGATATACGAAAAAGAATACACGACGTCTTCGTTGGCTTCTTCCATACTCAGCAGCATTAATAACTCTCCACTCTACAGAATATCCAAGGTTATTAAAAGCTGTTAGCATGATTGCAAAATCACGTCCTCTCTGTTTTGAGGGCGCTTTTAAAAGCCTATCCACGTTTTCCAGAATTAAGTATTTGGGTTTAATGATTTCAGTTGCTCTAATGATTTCCCAAAATAAAACTCCTTTTTTTCCTTCAATACCTTTTTCATCTTTCTTGCTACGCGCAACAGAGTAATCTTGGCAAGGAAAACCACCGACAATCATATCGGCATCCATTTTGGAAAATTGTTCGTCTGTTACATCAGAGATACTAATATTGATGTTTTCGCTATTGGGGAAGTGATAATCATAGACCTCAAATGCGTCTTGAGATTTACGAGATGGTTCCCATTGGTTTGCCCATTTTGTTTTAAAGAGTTGCTTATCGGCATTTTCTAATCCTATCCGAAAACCGCCAACTCCAGCAAATAGTTCGAGAACTTTCATCTTTTCTCCTTCATTTTTTTACAGTTTAATCCATTATATACTATTTTCAATGATTGATCAAGTATTAATGTTTGCTTTAGTTTAATTTGATATAATATAAAAGATAGGAGAAGAAAATGGATCAAAACTTATTTAACTATAACGATGAAGATATCGATAGTGTTATTGAATATTCTCACAAACTATTAAATAGAAAATTTTCCGATGTTATGGAAGAGTATAATCGTTCGCTTTATAAATCATATGACGATTATAATGATAGAGTAGTCTCTGAGGTACAAGATAAAGCAATTAGTATGAAGTCAAAAGGGCAGTATGGAAATTATATTGAAAAATATTTCTATGGTTACCAGCCAAATAGTGACTCGGAAGCTGACTTTGAAAAAATAGGTGTAGAGTTAAAAGTTACTCCTTTTAAGATAAACAAAAATGGGACACTTAGTGCAAAAGAACGACTTGTATTAACAATACTAAACTATATGGAGGAAAATTTAGAGGATTTTTACTCCACTCATTTATGGAAAAAATGTGCAAAGATTTTGTTATTGTTTTACAATGGCTTAATTCCCAATCAAACAATGAAGGACTATGTCATTGAAAAAATATTTTTATATGAATGGTTTGAGGAGGATATGGCAGTCATCCTTGAAGACTATCAGAAGATTATAGATAAAATCAAAAATGGAAGGGCACATGAATTATCAGAATCAGATGGAAACTATTTATCAACTTGTACAAAAGGTGCAGGTAAAGGAAAGGATTTAAGACAGCAACCATTTAGTCATGAATTAGCAAAACAAAGAGCTTGGGAATTAAAATCAAGTTATATGACCTATCTGATTAATCATAAAATCTTTAACCAATCAGATTAAGAAAGTGTTTTGGCTAATTTTAGGGGTGAAAAAAAGTCATTTACTGAGGTTATTGCAGAGAAGATTCTTTCCTACAAAGGTTTCTCTGAACAAAAGTTATATGATAGATTTGAAGTGAATCCCAAGGCAAAAGGTAAGAATAGTACTCTGATTAGAAAAATTTTAGGCTTGACAGGGGATTTGGATAAGACCAAAGAATTTCAAAAAGCAAACATGAATTTGAGAGTTATTCGAGTAGATAAGAATAATTTACCTAAGGAAGACTCTCCATTTAAAACTTATTGTTTTAAAGAATTAGCAGAAACAGATAGTTGGGAATCATCACATGTTTATAATGAAATTTATAATAAACGATTCCTTTTCGTTATTTTTAAGGAAATTGAACCTAAGCTATTTGTATTAGATTCTATCAAATTTTGGGGATTTCAGGATAGACAATTAGAAGAAATCCAAAGAGTGTGGCAGGAAACTAGACAAATTATTTCTGACGGAGTTAAATTAACTCAAAATGGTAATAAAGTTTCAACTAATTTCCCTCAAAGTAAGATAAATAGAATTCTATTTACGAAATTACATGCTACCAATGCTTACTATGAAATTGAAAAAGGAAAATTTGTTGGGAAAGGCTCATTATCTGATACAGATGAACTTCCAGATGGACGTAGGATTACAAAACACTCCTTTTGGATGCCTAAGAAGTTTATAAAAGAAATATTAGATGGGAATTGGGATTGATAGTATTTATAATCAATTTGTGATAAACAAAAAAAGAGGCTCGCACCTCTTTTTCTTATTGCTTTTTATGATTTAATACAGCATTGAGTACAATGGCGAGTAGGCTAGCTACGACGATTCCGTTTGAGAAGAACATTTGGAAGGCTGTCGGCATGCTGACAAAGAGATTACTGTTGTTGAGTCCGACACCTGCAGCGATGGATACAGCTGCGATAAGGAAGTTATGTTCATTGTTAGCAAAGTCAACACGGGCGAGGATTTGCATTCCTTGAATGGATACAAAACCAAACATCACCAGCATGGCACCACCGAGGACAGGGCTCGGAATGATTTGGGCAAGGGCGCCAAACTTAGGAAGGAGTCCAAGGAGAACCAGGAAACCAGCTGCGTAGTAGATTGGCAGGCGAGTCTTGATACCTGACAATTTAACCAAACCAACGTTTTGTGAAAATCCGGTGTAAGGGAAGGTGTTAAAGATTCCTCCGAGAAGTACGGCCAAACCTTCTGCGCGGTAACCGTTGCGAAGGCGCGTGCTGTCGATTGGATCCTTTGTGATATCAGACAAGGCCAGATAAACACCAGTTGACTCAACCATAGACACCGTTGCGATGATACACATCATGACAATAGATGAGATTTCAAAGGTTGGCATCCCAAAGTAGAGTGGAGTTGGGACATGGACAAGTGGTGCTGCCGCAACAGGCGAGAAGTCAACCAAGCCCATGGTAGCGGCAATGGCAGTTCCAACAACCAGACCAATCAAAATAGAGATAGACTTGATAAATCCTTTGGTAAAGATGTTAATCAAGAGGATAATCAAAACAGTGATAGCTGCAAGCAAGAGACTTTGACCAGTTGGCTCAGGAACGTTATTTCCCATATTTCCAATAGCGACAGGGATCAAGGTTAAACCAATCGTAGTAATAACAGATCCTGTTACGATAGATGGGAAGAGATTGGCTATTTTTGAGAAGATGCCTGAAACAAGAACCACGTAAATCCCAGATGCGATAAGGGCACCAAACATAGCGCCACTACCATGGCTTTGCCCAATCATAATCAAGGGAGCGACCGACTGGAATGCAACTCCAAGAACGACTGGGAGTCCAATCCCAAAGTATTTGTTGAGTTGGAGTTGGAGGAAGGTTGCCACCCCACACATGAAGATATCTGTAGAAATCAGGTAGGTCAACTGCTCAGCTGAATAGCCAAGGGCTGTCGCAATCATGATGGGAACCAGGATAGATCCTGAGTACATGGCTAGTAAGTGCTGCAAGCCAAGAACGGCTGCTTGCGAGTGTTTTTCTTGAGTTTGCATTAGAGATCTGCCTCCTTAAATACGACCTGACCATTTTCAAAACGATCCAAGCGAGCAAGTGATAGGACAGGGTAGCCTGCTTTTTCAAGCAAATCACGACCATCTTGGAAGGATTTCTCAATCACGATACCGATAGCTTGGACTGTGGCACCGGCCTGTTCGATGATTTGAATCAAGCCTTTAGCAGCTTGGCCATTAGCAAGGAAATCGTCGATAATCAAGACCTTGTCCTCTTGTGAGAGGAATTTTCCAGCGATAGAAACGGTGCTGGTCACTTGCTTGGTAAAGGAGTAAACTTGGGCAGTTAAGATGCCTTCGTTCATAGTGATGTTCTTAGCTTTTTTAGCGAAAATCATGGGAACGTTTAAGGCTTCGGATGTAAAAATGGCTGGGGCAATACCCGACGCTTCAATGGTCACGACCTTGGTAATGCCAGCAGCAGCGAATTTTTCCGCAAAAACCTTACCAATCTCTCGCATCAAGCTAAAGTCAACTTGGTGGGTTAAAAAAGAATCCACCTTGAGGATGTTATCACCCAAGATATGCCCATCCTTGAGGATGCACTCTTCTAATAATTTCATAAGACCTCCTAAAGTCTAAAAGCCAATCCATTTGCTTGTTTCAGATTTCTATTCAGTGAAACTGATAGAAAAAAGGACCTACTTAAACTTTAAGTAAGTCCCCAAAATAGGCATGACAAAAACGGCCATATCTCCAAGATAACTTACTTATTGTTAGGTGTTCCGGCACCTTGTAGAAACGTCGTGCCAATTCACGACATAAACAAGTAAAATGATATTCAATTTTAAATAGGCTTGAGCCAATGTTTTTATTTTACACTAAATCACTTTAGAAATCAACTGTTTTGTTAGTGTTTTGGTTTAAAAAAACGAACAAATATAATAAAAATAGAGATGACAA